>JBGTKN010000086.1:0-3655 GCA_041744615.1 Hyphomonas sp.
AGCCGGCCGGCCGCGCCGCCGGGACCTCCCCGCGCCTGGCGGCGCGCTTCCGCAAGCCTTCCGTACAAGGACAAGGGGCAGTTCAGATCCTGAACTGGAAACCAGTCGTCAAACAGCGTTTATGGCGTCCACCGCCGCGCACAGACCGCGCGGCCATTTGAGGAAAGACACAAGAATGTCAGACAGAACAGACACTCAAAAGACCAATCCTAACCAGGCGCTCTGGGAGAAGGGAGACTTTACAAAAATTGCAGCCGCAATGCGCGGCAGCGGCGAGGCACTTGTGCGTGCGATCGGCATCAAGGCTGGCGACAAGGTGCTCGACCTTGGATGCGGTGACGGCACCACGGCATTGCCAGCGGCAGCCCTAGGCGCGGACGTACTCGGCATCGACATCGCCCGCAACCTGGTGGACGCCGGAAACCGGCGCGCGGCAGCGGCGAGCCTGCAGACAATCCGGTTTCAGCAAGGTGACGCTTCGCAGCTGACCGGAATCGCGGATCAAGATTTCGACACGGTGGTGACCATCTTCGGGGCGATGTTCGCGCCCCGCCCGGTGGATGTGGCGAAGGAAATGGTGCGCGTGACAAAGCCGGGTGGACGGATCGTGATGGGCAACTGGATTCCGGGCGATCCGACGCTGGTGGCACAGATCCTGAAGATCAGCGCCGCCCATTCGCCGCCGCCGCCGGAAGGCTTCATAAGCCCGGTGCGGTGGGGCGTGGAGGCGGATGTGCGCGAGCGCTTTGCGGCGGCCGGCATCGCGGACCGGCAAGTGAGCTGCGTGCGGGATACGTATGTGTTTGAGCATGCAGGACCGCCGAAAGACTTTCTTGGCGTGTTCCGCGACTATTACGGGCCAACGATGAATGCATTCGCAGCGGCGTCCGCGGGCGGCAAGGCAGATTCGCTGCGGGCAGAGCTGGAGGCCCTGTTCGAAAGTCAGAACACGAGCGCGGTGCCGGACCGGACGGTTATTCCCGCGACCTTCCTGCGGGTGACCGTGCAGCTGTAGCGACGCCCGCCTCTTGATCTCGGGAGCTGCTCCGCGCATGGAGCAGCCCCATGAACATACTCCTGATCGGATCGGGCGGCCGTGAACACGCCCTGGCCTGGAAGATGGCCCAGTCGCCTCTGGTGGATGTGGTGCACTCGGCGCCCGGCAATCCCGGCATGCACGAGATCGGGCCCTGTTTCGACGTCGCGGCGGACGATGTCGACGGGCTCGTGAAGCTCGCCCTTCAGATCGAGCCAGACCTGATCGTGATCGGGCCGGAGGCGCCGCTCGCGTTGGGGTTGGCGGATATCCTGCGGGCGCGGGGATTTGATGTGTTCGGGCCGTCGAAGGAAGCGGCGAAGCTGGAAGCCTCAAAGGCCTTTTCCAAGAGCCGGATGAAGAAGTACGGGGTGCCGACAGCCGCCTATGGCGAGTTCACCGAGGCAGGCTACGCAAAGGCGTTCCTGCGCACGATGACGGCGCCCTATGTGCTGAAGGCGGACGGTCTCGCGGCGGGCAAGGGCGTGGTGATTGCAGAGACGCTCGATGAAGCGGACGCCGAGATCGACGAGATGTTGAGCGGCAAGTTCGGGGACGCGTCGTCGACGCTGGTGATCGAGGAGTTCATGCACGGCGAGGAGGCGAGCGTGTTCGTCATCACCGACAGTGTAGGCGCGGTCTACCTGCCGGCGGCGCAGGACCACAAGCGCGTGGGCGACGGCGATACCGGGCCCAATACCGGCGGCATGGGCGCCTATGCACCGGCGCCGGTCGTTAGTTCAGAGATCATGGAGCGCGTGAAGCGTGAGATCGCTGCGCCGATGTTGAAGGGCATGGCGAAAGACGGGATGCCGTATCAGGGCGTTCTCTATATCGGCGTCATGGTGACAGCGGACGGGCCGAAGGTCGTCGAGTTCAACGCGCGCTTCGGCGACCCGGAATGCCAGGTGCTGATGGCGGGGCTTGCGGGCGATATCATGCCGGCGATCCTGGCTTCGGCGACGGGCGGGTTGAAAGGCAACGAGGCGGCCTTCGAATCTCTGTTCGAGCTCGAGCGCTTCCGGCCGACCGCCACCGTCGTGATGGCGGCGAAAGGCTATCCCGGCAACTACGGCAAGGGTAGCCTCATCCGTGGGCTGAAAGCGGCCGGGAAGATTGAAGGCATCACCGTGTTTCAGGCCGGCACAGATGCTACTCCGGACGGCGAGATCATCGCCAAGGGCGGGCGCGTGCTGAACGTGACGGCCACCGGCGACACGCTTCGCGAGGCGTTGGACCGCGCCTATGCGGCGGTCGATACCATCGAGTGGCCTGAGGGCTTCTGCCGGCGCGATATCGGCTGGCGGGCGCTAGGCGGTCAGCAGTAGGGATTTCCCGGCCGGCATCCGGCGCCGTAGCTGTTCAGCCGGTTGAGATAGTCATTGAAGTCACGCCGGTCCTGTTGGGCCACATAAGTGCTCATCTGGGTATAGGTGGTGTTCGAGACGCTGGACCCGGAACTTCCATAAGTGTAGCTGCCCGAGCCGGCGGCCGCCGCATCGCCCCAAGCTTGAAGTCCGCCCGCGAGCGCATCGAGACCGTTATGAAGTGCGTTTTCAAGGGCGCCTCTTTCGCGCGGCGCTGAGGGAAGGGGGGTCTGGGCGATCTTGTCGTTATAGAGATCCATGTGCGGCTTGCAGGCGGGCTGATAGCCATGCGTGTAGCAGGCCTTGCCGAGCAGGCTCAGCGCGCCTTCGGCGTCGCCCATGCCGAAGCGGGTGTAGTATTTCAGGTAGGCGAGATTCAGGCATTGGGACTGGTCGCCCGCTTCGCATTCCCGGGCGATCACTTCGGCGGCCATTTCGACGTCCGATTTATGCGGCGTACCCGGAAGAAAAAGCACAGCGATGGCGTGGCCGCGGCAGCCTTGGAAATGCTCGACTATGCAGGCATCGCGCAGCTGGTTTAGCGCGCGCGGTACGTCCTTGGAAATCCCGTGCCGGCCTTCGAGCCGGATGACACCAGCATTGAAGCAGGCGGTTCCCGACATCTGGAGACACCCCTCATCGAACCGCCGCAGCGCTTCGACATGGGCGCCGGCTTCCAGATGGGCGAGCGCTTCGTCATTCATCTTGATGTGCAGGTCGGCCAGGAACAGCTCCCCGAAGGATTGGCCGGTCCGCACGGCGCTGCCGTAATTGGAGCCGGCGCGGCTATAATTCTGTTCGATGCCGAGCCCGAACTCATAAGCCCAGCCGAGGGCGAGATAGGCATTGCCCAGTCCGCGTGTCGCCGCTGCCTCGAAATAGGTGAGGCCCCTCGCCATGTCTTCGTCGACGCCGTCACCCATGAACAGGATGTGCCCGGCATTGTAGGCAGCTTCGGCATGGCCGAGCGCGCTGGCGCGGTCGTACCAGGCGAGGGCCGCCGCCCGGTTCGGTTCCATTTCCATACCCTGATCATAGTGCAGGCCCAGATTATAGATCGCCTCGGCATGATCCTGCGCGGCGGCGCGTTTATACCATTCGCGCGCTGCGGCTTTCGACTGCGCCGTACCCTGACCATGCGTGTACATCGTGCCAAGGGTGAACTGCGCTTCGGCGAAGCCGGCTTCGGCGGCGGCCTTGATCAGGGGGAAGGCGCCGGCCACATCGCCCGACTTGCCGAGCGCCACGCCGC
>JBGTKN010000087.1:0-5032 GCA_041744615.1 Hyphomonas sp.
GGGCCACGATCGCGCTGCCCTCAAATTTCCCTGAACGGCCGCCGCCGCCGGTTCTAGCCGCTCGTTTGCATGCCTCCCGTTTAGCCGCTTGCGCTGCGCAGCGGCTTGAACAGGAGGAAAATCATGGAAGACGAAGTGAAGCGGGCTGGCGTGGGCTCAGGAATAGCAGGGCCTCGCCGTTTGACTGCGGGCAAACTGACCGGTCAGAAGCCAGCTCTGAAGATGAAGGAGGTCTGGTCGATCAGGACCCGGCTTGAACTTGAAGGCGATGTGAGAAATCTCGTCCTCTTCAATCTTGCGATCGACAGCAAGCTTCGCGGCTGCGATTTGGTCAGGCTGAAGGTTGGCGATGTCGCGGCCGGCGGACACGTGAAGTCACGCGGCGTGATCATTCAGAAGAAGACCGGCAGGCCGGTACAGTTCGAGATCACGGAGAACACCCGCCGATCGATCATCGCGCTCTTCGACGGCCGCATGCCTGGTGCGGATGAATATCTCTTCCAGAGCCGGCTGGAAGCGTCGCCTCATCACTCGACCCGACAATACGCCCGCATCGTTCAGGGCTGGGTGGCCTCGATCGGGCTGAACCCAGCAACCTATGGGACGCACTCCCTGAGGCGCACCAAGGCCGCCCTCATTTACCGCAAGACCGGCAATCTGAGGGCTGTCCAGCTTCTGCTCGGACACACAAAGCTTGAGAGCACTGTGAGATACCTCGGTGTCGATGTTGACGATGCGCTGGAAATCTCGACGGGCATCGATCTCTGAAAACCCGGAGCGGCAGGAAGCGAACTTGCCTGCCGTTCCACTATCGCTTCGAAGGCGGCGCTATCTCGCCGCAACCCGCCATTGCCCATATGGCCGGCGACGAAAACTACGAGTCGCGCGCAAAGAGGCAAGTATCCTCACGGGCGCGAAAACCGAGGCTCGCTGATCGGCGATCGGCGCACGCGCAGACTGAGGCATTTTCAAACGCAGGTCTGCGACAAACCAGCACAAAATGATATTGCGACGCATTCGCATTGACTCTTCCCAGCTCCTTCGCTAACCCTCCGGCCTCAATTGGAGGGCGCGAGTATGCTGAGAATGGTTTTTGGAGTATCGATCGCCGTTGTGCTTGCTGGGGGGGCAGCAGCACAGGAAACCGGCTCATCTGACGAAGCGGCAGAAGCCGAGGCACGCCGCCTTGAAACGGTTCTGGTGACCTCCCGGGCACAGGAACTCTACCGCGTCGACGAGACTGCCTCTGGCAAGCTTCCGGGTGCGCCGCTGACAAGCCCGCTGAATATTGCGGTCATTACATCCGAGCTCATCGCCGACCAGGGGGCGCGCGACGCGCAGGATCTTTACCGGAACATTTCCGGCGTATCCTTTTTCAGCTATGGCGGCGTCACAGCACGCGGGTTCCGCCAGGAAGAGATCTACTTCGACGGCCTTCGCGGGGACCCGTATTCCGGTTTCTCCGTCCCGCAATTGTTCAACGTAGAACGTGTTGAATTCCTCAAGGGGCCCGCAGGCATGCTCTATGGCCCCGGCGCGCCAGGCGGCCTGTTCAATTACCTTACGAAAGTGCCAGGCGAGACATTCAGCGCCAACACCGCCATCGTCGTCGGCACGGAAGCCCGCTACGGCGCCTCCGCTGAATTGACGGGGCCCATTGCCGGCGCCAGCGGCCTTCGCGGACGCCTCGGTGCGTTCTACGAGGATCGCAACACACAGCGCCGCAATTCGACGAACGAATCCCTGATCCTCGATGCAGGTCTCTCATTCGATGCCGGGCCGGCCGAAGTCATTCTTCAGGCAACACGCTATGAGCAGGATCTCGCCGGTAACCGGCTTCGCGGCGTTCCCGTTGACGCAGCAGGCCGCTTTCTGACGGACCGGCGCTGGAACCACAATGAGGCGAGTGACTTCCTGCGGCTTGAAGCGGAAGTTGCCCAGGCGCGCGTCGTCTGGCCAATCACGGACTCCATCGATTTTGACGCAGGCCTTCGTTACGCCACGAGCCTCGAGACGCAGCAATATCATGAACCCAATGGATTGTTTGACAGCGATGCGGATGGCCGCGTTGACAGCAGCCGACGCCAGTTCCGCGACCAGATCCGGGACGGAGACGGTCTTACCTTCGGAACCAATCTGGTCTGGCGCCAGTCGCTTGGCCCGGTCGAGAACCGCCTCCTGGTCGGCGCCGACGCCTTCACGGGTGAATTGACGTTCGACGGGCGCTCACTTTCCGGCACCAACGCCGTGGTCGCGGGCCGGCCCACACCGCTCAGCCTTTTCAATCCGGCCTATGGGCAGACCCAGCCGAGCACTTACCTGCTGCCAGCTTTCACGCGCTCTGTCACAGAGCAGGAGCGGCTCGGCAGCTACCTGCTGAACGAAGCCACCCTCGGGCGCATCATCGCGACGGCAGGGGTCCGATTCGACAAGTTCGAAGATGTCAGCGGCGCCGCCCGTTTTGAAGATGAGGCAACCAGTTTCCGCGCCGGTCTCGTCTACCGCCTGACGGATGAAGTATCTGTCTACGGACAATGGGCCGACAGCTTCGAGCCGCAGGGCGTTGCGTCCCAGGACACGCGCGCGGGCGGGCCCTTTGCCCCCACCGAAGGCGAAATCGTCGAAGCCGGGGTCAAGACAGCGCTTGCCGGCGGGCGCCTGCAGACATCTGCGTCCATCTATCAGATCATCCGCACCAATATCCTGCAGGCCGACCCGCGCGGCGACGTTTCGGGTGACGGCGTCAATGATCTGGTGTCATTTGGCGAAGTGACGTCGGAAGGGTTCGAAGCCGATATCGCTGCAGACCTCACGGACAACTGGGTTCTGACGGCGAATTACGCTTATAACGACACGCTCATCACGAAGACGAACAGTCTGACGGCGCTTACCAACAGTGTGGGCGACAGGTTTGCAAACGCGCCCGAGCACACATTCGGCTTCTGGACCCGCTATCAGTTTCCGGCGAGAAATCTCGCCCTGGCGCTTGGCGGAGATTATGTCGATGTGCGCCGTTCGCTGAGCAATCAGAAAGTACGTCCCTACACGATCTTTGATGCCTCGATCATTTACGAGCCGGGTCCGGTCAAGCTCTTACTGCGCGTTGATAACCTCCTTGACGAAGTCTATGCCGCATCGGGCTTCATAGACCGGACCGGTCACTTCCCCGGCGAGCCGCGCTCTGTCTTCCTTGAGATCTCGAAGAGCTGGTAGTGAACGCGCCGGCAGATCCTGGGAAGCTGCGGCCTCTGCCTTCCAGCGGCGCACCGAAGGCCAGCCGCCTTTGGTGGGCCGTACATCAGTGGGTTGGCCTGAAACTCACGCTCTTCATGAGTTTTGTCCTACTTACGGGCACGCTCGCCGTATTCAGCTACGAAATCGATTGGCTGATCGATCCGAAGATAAGGGTCGAGCGCGCAGCAAGCGAAACCCCGGTCAATTGGCCGGCAATCGCAACCAATCTGGCTGCCGCTTTGCCTGACGCCGAGGTCATCTCTCTGGAGGCGCCGGTTGATACCGGCTTTGCAGCGTCAGCCTTCATCACGCTTTCCGGAGATCAGACGGCGCGCGCGTATTTTCACCCTTCAACTGGCGCGTATCAGGGGATCTCGCCCTGGTACAATGCTCAGACCATCCTGAGGCGCCTGCACCGTCACCTCTTCCTGCCTACAAAGATCGGCATACCGATCGTCTCATCACTCTCAATTCTTCTCGCCATTTCACTCGCCACATCCTTTGTCGTCTACAAAAAATGGTGGCGCGGCTTCTTCAAGCCGATCCGTTGGCGCGATGCGCGAACAGCCTGGGGGGATTTCCACCGTCTCGCGGGCCTGTGGTCCCTCTGGTTCGTTACCTTGATGATCGTGACCGGATTCTGGTATCTCGTTGAAACGCTCGGCGGCGATGCGCCTGCCCATCCGAAAACAAAGGTGGAACCGGTCGCGCTGGCGCCGACCGTGTTGGCCGACCAGTTCGGCGCAGCGCTCAGATCCGCGGAGACCGCAAATCCAGAGCTGAAGATCCAGCGTGTGATGTACCCGACGGCTGGGTCTGGCGCGTTTCAGTTCCAGGGACAGCACGTGGCCATACTGGTCCGCGAGCGATCCAACGCAGTCTGGGCCGATGCTCAAACGAGCGAGGTGAAGCTTGTCACCGATGCGCGTGACCTGAACGTCCATCAACGGATATCAGAGGCCGCTGATCCCCTGCACTTCGGCTATTTTGGCGGTGTCTGGACAAAGATCATCTGGTTCGCATTCGGTGCCGGCCTGACCGCGCTTTCGATTTCAGGCGCCGCAATCTACTCATTCCGCCTCATGAAGGCCGAAAGGCGCGCGTCGTCGGTTCCGGCGTTGATATCAATATCACTTAAGTTCGGCGCAGGGTGGACCTGGGTGGGGGCCGGCCTTATCCTGACAGCCTTCGTTGTGATGGCGCTAGCTATATGGTCGCTTTGACTTATTCGGGGTTCATTTCGTCTCTGTATTGACCGACGCTTATACATCTTTGCAAATTTTCGCTTTGTGGCTGGTAGTCCGTCGCTGCGTTGTCGTCGAACGTCGGCTATGCTCCAAAAGACAACGCGTCGCTAATGCCTCAATTGGGCCAAGTTGGCTCTGAGCGTCATCCCAGGCGACCGGCAGGGTCAAACCGATCGTGTCATTCGAGCGCCTCACAGCAACCAGGCCGGAGATCGCCGTTAGCTGCCCCTCGCCGTGATGGGTGAACGTCAAGTCGATATTGCACTCCAATACTGAGACCGCAGACGCCGCTTTTCGTCTACTTCAATGACTTGAGGAGATCGAACGAGAAATAGTAAATCGGTCCAAATCGGGAAAGCCGGCTAAGCGCAAACAAAACTTCGCCCGTCGAATCTCGGATCAGGGCCATCATCATCAAGCGCAACAAGTAGAGCCCGCCGAAAACATAGGGCAATTGGAAACCCCTAATGAAAAATTCAACGAAGAACCCTGCAGGAACGAGTCCTTGAGTGCAAATAAGTAGCAAAGAAATGAAATACTTAGTGGACTTC
>JBGTKN010000088.1:0-4938 GCA_041744615.1 Hyphomonas sp.
GTGGATCGCGGTCGTCGCGCGGGCCGTTGCCATTGCGGTTCTGGGGCTGCTGGCCGCCCTGCTGCTGGTTGCGCGCGTCGGACTGTTTGGCAACGATGCGCTGGTAATGTTCCGCGTACTGGAAATAGGCCTCGGAGAGGACCCGGTCGCCGCTCGTATGGGCGTCGCGCGCATACTGCTGATACTTCTCGAGCACCTGCTGGGCCGAACCGCGGATCTTCACATCCGGGCCGACACTTTCAAAGTGCCGGTTCGGATTGTTGAAGGCGTTTTGCTGATTGCCGCCTGGGCGCCTGTTGCGACCGCGTGAGCGTTTCATGAATGGTCTTGTCCTGTGTTCGTAAACCAGCGTTCACCGGCAAGCCAAGTTTTCGAATGGTCATCTTGCTTGCAGGCGGGATTGGGGAGGGTCTTATCCGTTTCCACCGAACCCGAACGAAGGCAGCGTTAATTATCTGCCTGTCTGGCAGACTGCCCCTCGCCAAAAAGGTTCTACTGTGTAACGGGCGCCGCGCCAAGCGGAAAATCAGTTGGGCCGGCCAGGCGCGAGGCCCCAAACGCAGCGATCATTTCCGCCCAGATCAAGGCGGTGTCCCATTTCGGTAAACCGCGCCTCCGCCAATAGCGCGTGCACGGCGGCGCGCTGATCATGCCCGATTTCGAGCACGAGCGGCACGCCCCGTTTCATGCAGGTTCCACCGAGACGGATGATTTCCCGGTAGGCTACTAGCCCGTCGGCGCCGCCATCGAGGGCGGCCGCTGGATCGAAATCCCTCACCTCCGGCTCAAGCGATTCGATCACCCGCGTCGGAATGTACGGCGGGTTGGAGATGATCAGGTCGGCGGTTTTCCAGCCGGTCCAGTCATTCCACTTTCCGTCGAACACAGAGGCACGCGCTGCCAGACCGCAGAGCTCGAGGTTCTCCCGGGCAAGGGACGCGGCAGCGGGATCGGCTTCCACCCCCGTCCCTTCTGCGTCCGGCAGGTTGGCAAGCAAGGCCGCGAGAAGGCAACCGGACCCCGTCCCCAGATCGGCAACTTCCAGCCGGCCGCGCTCCGGCACGAGTGCGAGCGCGACCTCCACCGCGCATTCGCTGTCCGGTCTCGGAATAAGCGCGCGCGCGTCGGTCTTGAGCTCAAGCCCGTAGAAGCCGGTCCATCCGAGGATGTGCTGCAGCGGCTCGCGTGCTTCCCGGCGCGCGACAGCCGCCTCGAACCGCGCCCGTACTTCGGCAGGAACAACGGATTGTGCAACTGTGATGAGCGCCGCGCGCGTGTCGCCGAACGATTCGATCATCAACAGCTGGGCATCATGGCGAGGATTGTCGATACCGGCGGCCCGCAAGCGTTCGGCGGCGGCACGGATCATCTGTTCGAAGTTCAGGACGCTCAGGCGCCGTCCTCCATCGCGGCCAGCTTGCGTGCCTGGTCTTCCGTGATCAGAGCTTCCACCACGTCGTTCAGCTTGTCACCGGCAATGATCCGGTCAAGCGAATAGAGCGTCAGTCCGATCCGGTGATCGGTCAGCCGGTTTTCCGGGAAGTTGTAGGTGCGCACCTTCTGGCTCCGGTCGCCCGAACCGATCTGGCTTGAGCGGGCTTCGGCCCGCGCCGCGTCCTTTTCGGCGCGTTCGCGTTCGTAGAGACGGATCTTCAGCTGATCCATCGCCTTCTCGCGGTTGACATGCTGGGACTTCTCCGAACTCGTCACCATAATGCCGGTCGGCAAGTGGGTAATGCGCACAGCCGAGTCGGTCGTGTTGACGTGCTGGCCGCCGGCGCCGGACGAGCGCATTGTATCGATACGGATGTCTTCGGGACGCACGTCTATCTCGATATTCTCCGGCGCGGGCAGCACGGCGACGGTGGCTGCCGACGTATGTATCCGTCCCTGCGTCTCGGTCACCGGCACCCGCTGCACGCGGTGCACGCCGCTCTCCCATTTCATCCGCCCGAACACGCCGTCACCGGACACATTGGCGATGATCTCCTTGTACCCTCCCGCCTCGCCTTCCGACGCATCGACGACCTCGACCTTCCAGCCGAGCAGTTGCGCGTAGCGCATGTACATCCGCCACAGGTCGCCGGCGAACAGGGCCGCTTCGTCGCCGCCGGTTCCGGCGCGAACCTCCAGCACGATGTTGGCCTTGTCATCGACATCCTTCGGTAGCAGCAGGACCTGCATCGCCTGCTCTAGCGCCGGCAGGCGGTCCTTGATCTCCTCGACCTCCACCCGGGCGAGGTCCGCCATCTCGGCGTCGCCCGCAGCGGCCAGCGCTTCAGCCTCCTGAAGCCCGCGCCGCGCCGACAGCAATTCGCGCGCCTTCTCTGCGACCGGACGGAGTTCGGAATGTTCCTTGGACAAGGCAATGATTTCCCGGGACTCAGAGGTCGCGCCCATGCGGGCTTCGACCTCCTCGAACCGGTCGATCACCTGTTGCAGACGGGTAACGGAAAGGGAGGACATGGCCCGCCCTTTAATCCGGTTTCACGCCGCGTGGAAGCCTCAGATACCCGGGGGCGTGGCAAGGACCCGCAGGGCCTCCTTAACCGCCAGGAAGAAGAGGCAGAGTGTGCCCGCCGCAAATACGAGGAAACGGAGCGTCACCTTGCCCACCACGACCTGGACGATGGAGTGCAGCACCCGAAGCCCGACATAGATCCAGGCGACCAGGCCGGCCAGATTGTCGTTGCCGCCTGTGAGCGCCATGAAGAACATCAGGGCGTAGAAGATCGTCGGTTGCTCATGCAGGTGATTGTAGTTGTCCGCCGCCGAACGGACGTGCGCGGGAAGCTTGTCGCTATACGTGCCGGGATGGCGCGCGTCGTCGGGGTTAATCCCGTACTTCGAGAAGGCCGGCAGGCGCAGGGCATACATCCAGAGCCACATCACGAGCGTCCAAAGGACGAGCGCCAGCACAGGCATCAGGAAATCGACATCGATGGTCATGGTTCAGCCTCCCAACTGTGTAATGTCGCCGCGGACTTAGCCCCCGCCCGGCGTATTTGGCAACGCCGGTGCAGACCTCTCAGAGCCGGACGGTTTCTCCACTCTCGGCCGACGCATAGATCGCCTCGATGATCCGCGTATCGCGCAATCCCATCTCACCCGGCGTCAGGATTGGCGGGTCCTCGCGGATCGCGTTGGCAAAATGCTGCGGCATCCGCGCGAACTGGATATCGGAATTCCCCGGCGCCAGGTCTTCGGCCACGCCGCCCCGCGTCAGCCGCATCCGGTTGCCGCCATATCCTGTCGCCGGGTCCATCAGCAGATTGCCGTCCGATCCGATGACGTGCACCCGGTTGCTCGAGGGCAGGTCAAAGGACGTGACGATCTTCGCGACCGCGCCCGAGGCAAAGCGCAGCTCCGCCCGAGTCGTCGCCGGGATCTGGGTGAAGCGTGGATCGCTCCCTGGCTGCTCGGTCCAACCGCGCACCTCGACCGGCCTCTCGTCAGTGAGGCAACGCGCGGCCTGCAAGCCCTGCCGGCCATAGTCCTCGAGCGCGCCGCCATCCGTCAGTGCACGGACAAGCCGCCTGTCGGTCGCAGGCGTTCCGGGTCCGGTGACATAGCAGTCAAGAGGGAGGTGAAAGCGCTGGCACGATGGCGGCCGGGTGCGGGCGCGCTTTCAGGAATTCGATGAAGGCCAGGATGTCATCGTCCACCATGCTGTGTCCGCCGGGCCGGAGCCACCAGACGATGCCTGCGGCCGGATCGAAGGTGCGCATGCCGGATTCCGACAATCCCCTGATGCCGAACGCCTCCCACATCGCGCTGGCCGCTTCCGCGGCACGGTAGCTGGAGTTGGGATCGGACCAGACGTCCCGGCGTGCATTGCCGAGAAACACCCGCCGCGGCGCAATCAGCGCCAGGAGGAGGTGCTGGTCGAACGGAAGCAGGTCCGGGTTGGCCGCGTAGGCCTGAGCCTGCGGCGACAGCCAGTGCGGATAGGTCTTCACCATCCGCTCCAGCGTCTCGCCGGTTGGGGAGCGCGACAGCGAGGCGCCGCCAAATCCGGACTGGTGCGAGATGACCGCCTCGATGCGCGGATCCCAGATCGTCGCCAGCAGGGCCGCCTTGCCGTGCCGCGAATGACCCATCACGGAGGTATGGCGCGTGTCGACGCGCGGATCATCTTCGAGAACGTCCATCGCGGCCGAGAAGGCGAAGGCCCAGGCCATCAGCGTACTGGTCGGGTTCACGTCGGCGCCCAGCCCCGCCAGAGCTGGCGGCGCGAGCCGCGTGCTGTCAGGAATGAAGTCGCCCGCGTGGAAGCTGGCATAGACAAAGCCGGCATCGAAATAGAGACCGACCGGCGCTTCGGCGATGTATTCGCCGAATAGCTGCGACACGATAAAACTCGCCACTGGCCCGAAATCGCGGGCCGTACACGGATCGCCGTCCTCGCTGGTGACGGTCTCACCGGGAAAGGTCGCGCAATTCGAGCTGAAGGTCTGGCTCAACACCAGCGGGTTGGCAAACGCGGTGGCCGGGAAGGCCGCGACCAGCTGGAAGGTGCGGGCGCCGTCGCCCTGCCCGATGGTGATGTCGAGTTCCTCCAGCGTGCCACGCCCCTCAAGATAATCGGGATTGACGATCCGCCAGTCGCTGACCGACACCCGCAGACCCTGCGGCCAGGGTCCGTAGAGCGTGTCCTCCAGCATCTTCATCGCCTCTGCCCGGCCGTCCGCCGTCATCAGCCGGTCGATGTCCAGCGTCGGCATCGCGGCGGGCTTGTTGCGGGTGTCGAGGCTCGCATAGTTAAGTCCCAGCATCGTGCAGCTGGACGCCACCAGAAGGGTCAGGCCTGCCAGCAGCGTCAGGCCTATCCATCGCAAAACCTTGAAAAACATCTGGCTGGTCTGATCCCTGGTTGGTCCGCCCCTGCTAGCCTTTCCGGCCTGTTCCGGACAGCCGCCTGGCGCGCACTTGCGTATC
>JBGTKN010000089.1:0-6118 GCA_041744615.1 Hyphomonas sp.
CTTGCGGAAATCCGACGGCATACCCTTCCGCGCCAGCACGCAGAGGCGCCTGCAGATCGAGCGCGACAGGGAACGGGCTGCGTCCTGTCGACAGCAAGGCGAGGTCGTGGTCGTCGTCCATGACGATCTTGGCGATCGGGACGTAGTTGCCGGGCGCAACCATCAGGGTGACTTTCGCGCAGCCTTCGACGACGTGGCGTGCGGTCAGCCAGTCGCCCGTTTCATTGACAGCGAAGGCGGTGCCGACTCCGTTCTGGGGCTCGCCGATCTGAACCAGGACGAGTTCGTCGAGCGGTGAGGGATCCGGCAGAAGCGGCCCCAATTCTTGCGCGAACTCTTCGGCAAATTCCGATTGCGGCGCCGGCGCCGGCGCGTTCGCGTTGGGCGCCAGGGCGAAGATCACCGCGAGCATCAGCCCGAGCGCGCAAACATAAATGAGCCAGTCGAAGGATCGCATCGTGCCTTTATAACCTCTGGAGCACGGGGTCCCAGAGGCCTGCTGCAAGGATCATGGCAGCGGAGAGTTTGGCGGCGGCCAGCACCGTGGCGGCGCCGATCTCGTCATTCGCGATGCGGCCCGGAATGTCTCGCAGGATCAGGTCCACCACGCGATAGGCGATCAGCTGCATCAGCAGGGCGATGGCGCCCCAGATCAGCAGGCCCGGCAGCGTCATCGAGGAAGCGAGCGTCGAGGAGATCGGAATGGCGAGGCCGATGATCGCGCCGCCGAGGGCAACGCCTGCCGCCGTATTGCCGGAGCGGACAAGCGAAAGCTCCTTCCAGGGCGTCAGCAGCACATAGACCGTGGACGCCACAAGCAGCATCAACCCGGCCGCGCCGGTCGACAGCAGAAAGCGGGGAAACGCCGCATCGAAGGCACTGATTTCTCCACCGAAAGGCATCGCTCGCAACTCCTCACTATATTACCGCAGGGTAACCTGATCAGGGTTGCCAGAGCGCCCCGCCGTGCCTACCCCATGGCCTACCCACTGGCCGACCGCGCCTCAAGGAGACACATTGCATGCTCAAGGGAAAAACCGCCCTCGTAACCGGCTCGACCAGCGGGATCGGCAAGGCGATTGCCACCCGCCTTGCGGCCGAAGGCGCCAATGTGATCCTCAACGGTTTCGGTGACGCAAAGGAAATCGAAGCGCTTCGGGCAGGTCTCGAAAGGGATCATAAAGTAAAAGCGGGATTCTCGGGCGCCGACCTGACGAAAGCCGAGGCGATCGAAGGGATGATGGCGGAGGCCGCCGCAAACTTCGGCGGCGTGGATATCCTCGTCAATAATGCGGGCACGCAGTTTGTTTCCCCCATCGAGGACTTTCCGGTCGCCAAGTGGGACCTGATCATCGCCCTCAATCTCTCGTCGGCGTTCCATACGACACGCCTCGCCCTGCCTCACATGAAATCGAAGAAATGGGGCCGCATCCTCAACATGGGTTCGGCGCATGCGAAGGTGGCCTCGCCGTTCAAGTCCGCCTATGTGGCAGCCAAGCACGGCCTGTCCGGGCTGACCAAGACGACGGCGCTGGAAGGAGCAACTTCCGGCATCCGCGCGAACCTGATCTGCCCCGGATATGTGTTCACGCCTTTGGTGGAAGGGCAGATTGCCGACACGGCGAAGGCGCGCGGAATGACCGAAGAACAGGTGAAGAATGACGTGCTGCTGGCCGCGCAGCCGACGAAGGAATTCGTAACGGTCGAGCAAGTCGCCGGGTTTGCCGCGTTTTTGTGCTCACCGGCGGCGGATGCGATCAATGGCGCCGAGCTGTCCATTGATGGCGGCTGGACTTCGCAGTAGGCGCCGCATTGACGGGAAGCGGCCGAAGGACCATTTTCAATGTAGATGTTGAAACGCGCCCTCCTCCTTTGTCTTGGCCTGTGGTTAATTGCGGCCAGCGGCTTCGCGGCGCATGCCGGGCCCTGCGACATGGAACGCCGACTGGTCGAGGTTGCGGCCCCCAGCGAGGCGCACGCCCATTGCGACATGGCCGCGCCTGAACCAGCGGCGCCGGACCATCCGGATATGGACGCCCATTGCTGTTGCCCGGTTGTGATGACCGCCTTGCCGTCGCCAGCCCTGCCAGATGCCAGCGTGTTGGTGTTCGCGCAGACACCTGATTTCCCGCTTGAGGCACGCGCTGCCTCGCGCACGCTCCTTCCAGAGACCCGCCCACCGAAAGCCTGATCCTCCGTAGACGTTGGATCAACTTCGGACAAAGGACCGGCCTTATGCCTCCTCGATACCTTGCTGCAGGGCTTGCCCTCGCAGCGCTTGCCGCGCCTGCCAGCGCCCGGCCCGTCTCCTATGAAGGCGGCTGGACATTGATGCAGGAAAACAATGGGATGTATTCGTCCCTGCACGCCCACTACTCGCCGACAGCGACCGATTCGATCGGCCTCTATGTCGAACAGAACTGGGACATGGACCAGACTTTCAGCGGCCTCCAGTACAACCGGCTTGTCCGACGCTGGAATGCACCGGACAGTCAGGGAAATCTCTACTTCAAGCTGGGCGCCGGCGCCGTTGACCCCTTCGATGGCGGGCAGACGGAGCTCGGCAGTTTTGCAGGCGTTGCCGCCGACTGGGAAACCCGGCGCGTGTTCGTCTCCTACGACGTGCGGGCGCGCGACTTCGGCGCAGATGAAAGCCTCTCCCATGCTGCCCGGCTGGGCATTGCGCCCTATGTGGCGGAGTTCGGCGAACTCCACACCTGGACCATGGTGCAGGTGGAAAACCATCCGGAGGCGGACGAACCCGTAACGGTGACGCCGCTACTGCGCTTCTTCAAAGGCCCCCTGCTTGTCGAGGCAGGGTATACGCTTGAGGAGGAAGAATTCCTGCTCAACTGGACCTGGCGCTTCTGATACACTCTCTCCAAAGGAACTAACTGATGAAACTCCTAAAACCTCTCGTTCTCGCCGCGGCGCTTTCGCTGGCGCCGTTAGCCGCGCTTGCCTCCCCGGAGACTTCCGCCATGGCCGAACCTGCCCCCGGCGAAATCCTGATGGCGAATGTAAACGGCCTCGTGTGCGATTTCTGCGCCCAGTCGATCCGCAAGATCGTCGGCAGGAACGAGGCCGTGCAGAAAGTCCATGTGGACCTATCCAAGGGACAGGTGCGCGTAGACCTGAAACCCGGCAAGTCTCTGGACGACGCCGCGCTCGAAAAGCTGATCCGCAAGGCGGGATACTCTTTGGTTTCGGTTGACCGGACCGTCGCGAAATGACGGACACGGATGAAATCCGCCCGCCTAGTACGTTGCCGGCGTTTCTCTCGCTGTTCACGTCCACCGGCACGCTCATCTGCTGCGCCTTACCGGCGGTGCTGGTCAGCCTCGGGGCCGGGGCCGTTATGGCGGGACTGATCGAGGCAATGCCGCAGCTGATCTGGCTCGGCGAGAACAAGGCGTTGGTGTTCGGCGTGGCGGGCGTACTGCTGCTCGTCTCCGGCGCTTGGCAATGGCATGCGCGCAGCCTGCCCTGCCCGGCAGACAAGGCACAGGCAGAAGCCTGCGCGCGGGCGCGGCAGGTCAGCTGGATCGTCTGGAGACTGAGCGTTGCACTCTATGTGATCGGCTTCTTTTTCGCCTTCCTGGCCGCGTCGATCTTCTACTGACGGTCTTTGCACCCACGCCAACAGGCGCGGGGGCGAGCCATCACGCGGGCTTGAACGTCAGCGCGACTCCGTTGTTGCAATAGCGCAGGCCTGTGGGCGCGGGCCCGTCTTCGAAGACGTGTCCCTGGTGGCCGAGGCAGCGGGCGCAGTGATACTCCGTGCGCGCGATAAACAGCTTGCGGTCGACGCTTGTGCCGAGCGTGCCCGGAATGAAATCCCAGAAACTCGGCCAGCCGGTGCCGCTGTCATATTTAGCATCGGAAGAGAAGAGCGCGAGATCGCAGCCAGCGCAGTGGAACGTGCCGGGGCGTTTCTCTTCATTCAGGGGCGACGTGAAGGGCCGTTCCGTGTCGTGTTTGCGCAGCACGGCGAAGGCGGCGGGAGAGAGCCGGGACTTCCAGTCGTCCTCGTTGAGCGCTCGCCATTCGTCATCGGAGTATTGATTCGGCGTGGTTGCGCTGGCCTTCGGTGTGCCGCCGGAACAGGCGGTGAGAACGGCTGTGGCGCCAGAGGCGAGGAAGAGGCGGCGGGAGAAAATGGACTGGGTCATGCCTGCAATACGCACGGGCAGGCCTCGCGGTTCAACTCAACTCGCTGTGATCCTCATTCGGCCGCCCGCATTATGGCTTCCATGCGCTGTATCCAGATTATCCAGGCCTTGCGGCCCTTCTCCGTGAGGAACACGCGCGTCTGGGGCTTCTTGCCGACGAAGCGTTTTTCCTGCGTGACATAACCTGACTCCTCCAGCTTCTTCAGGTGGGTCGACAGGTTGCCGTCGGTGGCGCCTACCTTGTCGCGCAGCTCGCCGAAGATCGCGGGGCTGGCGGCTGAAAGGTAGGCCATGACGCCGAGGCGGAGGCGTCCGTGGATGACATCGTCGATGTCGTTATGGTCGAAAGGATTATCCTCGCTCATAGATAGGGCTTCCTGTCAGACGGTTTCAGAAGGTTCGGCCCGCATCATCAATAGCCCGGGAACAAAGACGGCCGCGAACGCGGAGGCAGCGCCGACCAGCCAGATATATTCCGTACCCGTCAGGAAGGTCGCAGCGAGTACGCCTGCAAAGGCCGCCACGCCGGCAAACTTCAGGGCCGCACTTCCGGTCATTGCGCCGGTGACGAATTGGCCGATGCCGTAGAGGCCGAGCACCATTGGGACTGACCAGTAGAAGCCCTCGATGCCTTCGCCGGTGAAGAACACACGGGCCATAAGGCCGACGAAATAGACGAATAGAAAGAAGCCGGACGTGGTCCAGAGAACGCTCTGGACGCGGTTGCCGGTGGACGCGCCGCCCGGCTTGCCGCGCATAACCGAGACAAGCAGGAACTGACCGGCGCCGCCGACCAGGACCATCCCCAGCCACAAGATCCAGTAGGCCGATGGCGAGAGGCCGAAAGAGCCGGTCGCAATGAGAAAATGGCACGCATAGGCGATTGAAACGAGGCCGCCCCACATGGCCAGGAAACGGCCCCCGAGCAACGGCGCGTTCTGGCCCGCTTCGGCCAGGTCGCGAACATAAGCCATGTCACTCGAAAGGGTTCCGGGGGTCGCCATTTACATCTCCTATAAAGCACTTTGAATGACAAAGTAGTTGAAAAATTGCAAGTGTCAAGCACCGCCCGGTCGCGAAAGCCCCGCCAGTTTGAAATACAACCACTGTTTGTGTCTTGGTGCCTTGATATGCAGGGTTTTTGAAACCGGACTCGGAAGCCGAACCTGTTCCGAACGGGCTCGAACTGACCGAGCACAATCCCGACTTCCTGCCCGATCGGCATCCAGTACTCGACCGGCTGAGGCGGGACGCGCCAGCCTCGCGCAGACCTGTTGTCCGCTACCGTCCACGCCGAAAGCGAGAGTGAATCCAAACTCGCCGATACCGAAATCTCGCCGCTGCTGCTGATCCTGCCCGCCGGCCATCTCACCATGGCGGATGTGCTGGGCAATGGCCTGCATGCCCTGCTCCGTCATCTGGAGGACTGGGCGGCGCGGGTGGCCGACCCTGACCTTGCCGTTCCGGATACGGAAGAAATGCTGCGCCACGGACCGCCAGTGGCGATCGCGGCGCGCCATGTGCCGGAGGGCCGCTCGCCCGTTTCGAGATCGAAGCAACAGTGCGCACGCTCCCGATACATTATCCCCGCACGCAGCTGGCCGCCCCGGTTGTCCGCGACCGGCCGACGATCTGCTTTGTAGGCCTGCGCGAGCTGCGTCTGTCGTTGGCCTGAGGCGGCCTAGCCATTGTGCCTGAGCGGCGTCGGCGCAAGCCAGCTTGCCAGCGTCCTCAAAGCGCAGTATAATACGTAAATGTTCACTCACATTGAGCGCCTGCGTCCTGCCAGCCTGCCCGTGACAAGCCCGGTGCTGGCTGGTTTTGGCTTGGCCCTTCCGGCGGACCTGCTGACTTCATCCGAAATCGACAAGCGGCAGGGCAAACCCGAAGGCTGGCTGGAGCGCGCCTGCGGCGTCGCGAGCCGGCCGGTTGCCGGCGCCGGCGAA
>JBGTKN010000090.1:0-4119 GCA_041744615.1 Hyphomonas sp.
TGGTTTTGCGTCCTAAGTCACAGACCCGTAATCTGCGCCCGCTTCTCCAAACCAGTCGCGCCAGAACGCCTTCACCTCGCCGAGCGGCAACGCATATTGCTGGCGCGGCACAATCCGCGCGACCACTTCGACACCCTCAAGGCCTGCCCGCATATCTGCGAGTGAGGAGGCTGCCCAGACATCGGCATCTGCGCCGCTCTTGTACATCGAGAAGCCCGGCGAATGCTGCATCAGGTCGGACACGAGGATAAGCCGGCGTACCGGCACATGGCCCTGGAAATCCGGCCGGTCGGCCAACGTATACATCGCCTCCATCAGCGGCGAGCTCGGCGCCACGGTATCGCGCAGCGACTCGTCCGCCTGCAGCATCAGCGGCGAATGGAACTTACGTTCCCATGCCGCCGCGATCATCTTCGGGTTCTGGAAGATCGGATTGGATTCCGCCGCACTGCCCGGCGAGCAGCCGGAGAACACCTGCACCGGATCATACGGCGAGGCGGAATTCGGCACGACCAGCGTCAGGCGCCCGTGCCGCGGCAGGCTGCGCGCCTCGCCGTCCAGAAGCGTTCGCACCCAGTCAAGGTCGGTGGCGTTGAACGGATCGGACTGGTCGACCAGAACGATGGTGTGTACCGGATCGTCCCGGTCCAGCCTGCAGCCCGTCTCCGGATCCGTCGCCGGCGGCTGATGGATGGCCGCGGCGGCAAACAGTCCGAACACGGAGGTCAGCATCAGCGCAATCGCGCTGCGCCAGAACCAGGGGCCTTTTTCTCTGCGGCGCGGCATGGTCTATCCCGTCCTCTTGGCTTCGCCAGAGGCCTTTGCCTCCCGCACTCTGCCGATTTCTTCGGCCACCTTTTTCTCGATGGACGAAAGCCCCTGCTGCACCTGCTGAATATGCGTCTCCAGCCATTCTCGCGTCAGGTTAAGCGCCGTCACGTTCTGGTCGATCATTTTGATCGCCGCATTCGCCTGCGCACGCTCCTTCGCATAGTCGAACGGCGGTAGTTGCGGTGTGATGATCTCGTCAAAATAGGCCGGGCAAGCCGCCTGCTCGCCGAGCTTGTCGCGCAGGCTGTTGCGCGTTCGCCGGTGCGCCTGACGGTACGCCACTTTGAGGCCGCGCTCCTGATCGGCTGCCTTCGCCGCAATCGAGACGGCGATATCGCGCCGCGATTCCAGCAGGTTCATCGCCTTCTCAATCTCCCGCTTCGCCATGGAATGACGCGATAGCTGCGTCTCGAACCACATCCGGCTCGCGGAAAAGTAGCCGGACAGATCCCCGCGCAAATCCTCGCGCAATTGCTGGCGGTGTTCATACGCCTTGCGTTCCTTGCGCCACACCCGGCCATAACCCGGATAGGGATCGGAAATCCGGTCATAGCCCTCGTAGACTGCGAGCGCAAAAACGGTCAGCCCTAGGATCAGAAGTGCCAGCGCTACGAAACTGTCAAAACCGATGATGTTGGGAAACATCGAACGCACGACCAGCCCGGGCGGGATCTGGAACATCGAGAATTCGGCCAGCGTGCCCGCCGCTTCCGCCGCCACCAGCCCGTGCTCCACCGCGTCGCGGAAATGCGCCACGAAGAAGTTGAGGAAAATCCCGCCGAGGATGCAGACGCCCGCAATCAAGCCGCCCGCCACTTTCGCCGGCAAGGCCGGATGGTTGAGATATCGCAGGCCGAAGAAGCCCGCCGTGACCCCAAACAGCACATTGACTGCTGAAACCCCGAATGCCACCAACAGCCCGCCCAGAAGGCCGGCGCTCTGCGCGTCCTTGAACAAGAGCGCGTTAAACGCCCCCTCCACCAGCATGATGAAGACGAGGATAGCAATCGCCTGCTCCACATTCTTCTTGATGTCCGGCGTGCGCTGACCGATGCCGGCGCCGTGGCGTTCCTTGAAGGATTGAAGCTCGATGATCGCCGCCGAATGGCGCTCCTTGGCATCATTGGAATCGTCAGTCTCGTAATGGCGGAACTCGTGCTCCTCCGCCTTGATCGCCTCGCGCAGCTGATCGGGATGAATATCGGCCGGCGCGGTATCGTGGATGTAGTTGCGCACCCCGGCGGCAGTCGTCGACATCCAGGTCGTCAGACCCCGGCGCACTTCCTCAGCGCGTTCGGCAATCAGCTGTTCGCGTTCGCTCCACTGGTCCTGGGTCATCGCTTCGGACGAAGGTAGCGCGTCCTCCGCATCCCGCCGCGCATCCTTGCGCGTCATGCCCCGGCTGAGACCGAGCTCACCCTTGGCGCGCTTGCCCTTCAATCCGTGGTCTGACAATTCATTGCGGCCCTCGAGCGGCTTGATCTGCTTCGGGCATCCGATGTCCGTGCCCCAGCGCACAGTCTTCTTCATCCTGTCTGTCCTTCGTGCCGTAAATCCAAGGCCTCCCATCAGGCCAGCCCGCAGCGTGTGCGCCGAGACTTGACAGAGTCTGAACGTAAACGCCGTCTACCAAATTCGTAATGTTCGTTAACTGAGCAATTGGCAATGCGCCGCCAACGGGCGCAATCCGAAAGAATTCATGGGCTTAGGCCGCGCCTGTATCCGCGAGGACACAGCCGCCGCGAATCTCGCCCGCTAAGGCTTTGCTAACACCTGTGTTCAAACCAAGGTCAAAGCATCAGGCACACTCGCGCACGAGATCGAGCAGAACGCGGCCTGACTGGTAGGCTGCAAAGATATCGCCGCTCGGAAGGTAACCGAATGCAATGCCGACCCGTTTGGATTCCGCCTCGAAGCCCGCGCGCCAGGTTTCGGTCGTCTCGGTGCCTGACAGCGCAATGCCGCGCAGGCGCGCAAACACGCCATTGGAAAGGAAGGGGTCATCGGTCAGCGAGTATCGCATCTCGTCCCGGAACGTGTCTGAATGGATGGCCGAACCGACATTCCAGGCGGCCTCGACATCGTCCGCGAAACTACGCACGAACTCGACATCGCCGCGGCTCTTCTGCGCCACCGACTCATAGAACCATTTCGCGCTGAACCGCCCAGCGATCTGGCGAAGCGCCTCCAGCGACAAGCGCGCACCGGCCGGGTTCTGCAGGGCCTGGACCAGGATCGGGCCCAGCCATTGCGGCCGGAACTCGGCCAGGATGTCCCGGTTGAACACGCAGTTCACATAGGCCGAATAGGTCACCCTGGGCGAGGCGCTGGCCAGCCGGTAGCCGACCGGGCAAGCCGATCCGACCGAGACCAGCACGGCATTCTCGAGCCCGGCCTCGTCGAGGAAATGGCCCAGCAAAGCCGCCTGCTCATCGGCGTCGCCCACCCGGTCCGAGGCGCCAAAGCCCGGCCGCCGGATCGCAAACGTGCCGAAGCCCGCTTCAGCGGCATCGACGCAGAAGCCCCAAGCCGGGCAATTGGCGTATTCGAGCGAGTGAAGGAAGATCAGAGGCCGGAGTCCATCGGCGCCGAACTGCATGTATTCCAGCCGCCGCTTCGACGGGCCGACCCGGGCCGTCTGCCAGACGCGCAGCACACGTTTACGGTCGCCGACCTCGTCGAGCAGATTACCTTGCGGAACGTGCGCAGGCGCCGGAGGAGGCACAGGACGAAGAGTCATGGATAGACAAAGGGCAACTAGGACACTCTACCCGTTTGGCAAACTCAATAATCCGTATGTCCGCGGATCCCCGTCAGGCGCGATCGGCTACCAGCTGCAACAGCGCTTCCGGATTCTGGTATAGCGCGAAAAGGCTTCCTACCGGCAGGAGCGCTGTGGGGATTCCGAGTTCGGCGGACCGTGTCTCGAATCCCGCCCGCCATTCCGGATGTGTCTCGGCGCCGATCACTGCAACGCCGGGAAACCCCGCGAGCGCACCGGGCACCAGCGCCGGATCGGGCTCCAACGCCCGCAGTTCGCGCTGGAAGGTTTCGGGCTTCATCGCGCAGACGCATTGCCAGGCTTCGGCCAGGTCGCGTTCATTGCCCCGCACGAAATCGGGATCGGTCTTGCCGCTCAGGAACTTACCATAAAGGAACTCATGCCCCGACCGGCGGCCGATCTGGGTGATTGCGGCCAATGACAGGCTCGCGCCGGCATGGGTCTTCAGCGTCTGGAGGATGAGGTCCCGGAACCAGGGCTCGAGATCCGCGAAGCTTCCGGCAGAG
>JBGTKN010000091.1:0-1839 GCA_041744615.1 Hyphomonas sp.
CTATCTGGAGAAGAAGGCCAAGCGCCTCGATCAGGAGGATCGCGAGGAGTCCGGCCGCTCCAAGGCGCTCAAGGAGGAGCTGGCGTGGATCCGCCAGACCCCCGCCGCGCGCCAGACCAAGAGCAAGGCGCGTATCCGCAAGTTCGAAGAGCTCCAGGAAGCGCAGAGCCAGCGCAAGCCGGGCAAGGCGCAGATCGTGATCCAGGTGCCCGAGCGGCTCGGCAGCAAGGTGATCGAGGCCAAAAGCATCTCCAAATCCTATGGCGACAAGCTGTTGTTCGAAAACCTCTCCTTCATGCTGCCCCCGGGCGGCATCGTCGGCGTGATCGGCCCCAACGGCGCGGGCAAGTCGACGCTGTTCAAGATCCTCACCGGCAAGGAAACGCCCGATAGCGGCACCGTCGAGATCGGCGATACCGTCCACCTCGGCTTCGTCGACCAGAGCCGCGGCGATCTCAATCCGAAGAACAACGTCTGGGAGGAAATCTCCGACGGTCACGACTACATGAAGGTCAACGGCCACGACGCCAGCACGCGCGCCTATGTCGGCGCGTTCAATTTCAAGGGCGGCGACCAGCAGAAGAACGTCGGCAAGCTCTCGGGCGGCGAACGCAACCGCGTGCACATGGCCAAGATGCTCAAGCAGGGCGGCAACGTGCTGCTGCTCGATGAACCGACCAACGATCTCGACGTCGAGACGCTGGGCGCGCTCGAAGACGCCATCGAGAATTTCGCCGGTTGCGCGGTGGTGATCTCGCACGATCGCTTCTTCCTCGACCGTCTGGCGACGCATATCCTCGCCTTCGAGGGCAACAGCCATGTCGAATGGTTCGAAGGCAATTTCGAGGCCTATGAGGAAGACAAGCGCCGTCGCCTCGGCGACGCAGCGGATCGCCCGACGAGACTGGCCTACAAGAAGCTCA
Organism: Hyphomonas sp.; assembly: GCA_041744615.1. Classification (GTDB taxonomy): domain Bacteria; phylum Pseudomonadota; class Alphaproteobacteria; order Caulobacterales; family Hyphomonadaceae; genus Hyphomonas. The sequence goes on from JBGTKN010000091.1 coordinate 924, forward strand.
CGCGCTGATTTTCAGGCCCTGCGCTCAACCGCAGCTTGAGGAGGTCGGATTCCCGCTTTCGCAGCCTGACGAGAGGTCAGGCGGCGACTTCGGTTTCCAGCAGATCCCGGAAAAGCGCACAATCTAGGGCGTGACCCAGCGGCCGCCATTGCTGTCGAAGAGCGCGCGGCGATTTCCGCTCTGCGCGAGATAGAGCCAGTCGAACGCCTCAAGCGCGACGAGCAGGATCGCGAAGTTTTCGCGCGCCGGGACAAGGTCTGCCTCCTCGGGCTCGACCCCTTCGAAGGCACTCGGCAAGCCCGAGGTCGGCGCATCCGCAGTCGCGCCGGGCCCGTCGCCGAGATAGCAGCGCCGGGCAAAATTGCTGCTTTGGGCCCAGGCTCCGTCGACGAGCGGGCCGCTGCGCTCGATCCGTCCCGTTCCCCGGCAACGCAATTGCACTTTGGCCTCGTGATCGTAGAACACCACACCCACCGGGGCCGCCTTGCCGATCAGCACCGATTTGGGGGAACGCCCATCGGTGTGGAAGCGCAGCGTCGCGGTCGCGGGATCGTATTCGCGCAGCACCATCACCCGCGCATCCGCATCCGCTGTCGCCACCACGGGCGTGTGCATCACCGAGCGCCAGACCTCGGCACCTTGCCTCAGGCGGCGGTCGATATCGGCGCGAACGTCTTCCAGCTTATCATACATATCACGATTGAAGCCGCGGCGCCGCCCGCTGTCAATCACGCGCCACGTTCAGATAAAATTATATCAAGATGAACGAAAGGTCACCAGTGTGGTTCAGTTGGAAGTCAGCCCGAGATGATACATAGCCTTCCATAGACTTTGAAAATCAACCTGCCGCTGCTGGTGGAACGGCTTTAGGAACGGAGATACACTCCATGACGCTTACGAACCTTCTCAAGGGATC
>JBGTKN010000092.1:0-4412 GCA_041744615.1 Hyphomonas sp.
GATGGCCACGGTGGTGCCAGACTGGCTGGAGGCAAACACAAGACCGGCGCCGAGCACCGGGCGCGAGCCGATATCGTTGATCTCCGAGATCGGCGTGAAACGCCCGGCTTGCGTGAGCGCGTCCGTCCACAGCCGGCGACCGTTGGCCGCGAGATAGGCGATCACTTCGCCCGAGGAGAACGGCGCGATGACAAAGTCCTCGACCGCGGCAACGCTCGAACTGCCAAGCACCCGGGCCGATTCCGAAATCGCCTGGTCGCTCCACAGCGTGGCGCCGTCGGTAAGGTTGATGGCGAAGACTTCGTTGTTATTGGAGGATACGAACACGCGGCCGTCCGCGATGGTCGGCGAGCCAGTCATCGGCGCGCCCATGTCACGGCGCCATTTCTGGCTTCCATTGGCGGCGTCGAACGCGGCCACATATCCGAAGCCGCTCGCCACGACCAGCGTGTCACCTGCCACCGCGAGGCCACCGCCGATCGCCGCCTTGTCGCGCTTGGTGATGCCGCGCAGGCGTTCGGTCCAAACTTCCGACCCATTGTCGAGGCGCATGGCCCGAACGGTCTGGTTGGCGTCGAGTGTATAGATCATCGAGGCGCTGGTGACCGGCGGTGTCGTCAGCGCACCCGTCCTGGAGGAGCCCTTGCCGACTGACCGTCGCCAGGCGACCTTGAGCGACGGCGCCGCAATAACGTGGCCCGGCGCCTTCGTGGCGTTGCCGCCCGCTTCAGTCCAGGTCTCGATGGCGCGTGCCGGAGGCATCTCAATCTCGACACCAATGAGGGTCGTGCTCGGCGCGATACGCTCATCATCGAGCACCATCGTGATCCGCCCGGTCTTTTCCTCGGCCTTGGCTTCTTCCTTCCTGTCATTGCCGAAACTCGGCAAGCTGCTGCACGCGCTGAGCGCCAGCATGGCTGCCAACGCCGTGACAGCCGCTGCGGAACGGGTTATTCTCATTGGCCGGTCTCCTGAGGCTCTTCGACAGCCGCATCTGTGGGCGCCTCGGTAGGCGGGGTTGTCTCTAGGGTCTGGGGCGCAAGCACCGGAAGGGCGTCGAGCGCAATCTCGGCCCGCTGCACAACACCCTGAGGCGCCGCCGCGTCAAACTTCAGCCGGTTGTATTCGGTTCGTGCCCGGGCGATGTCGCCGGTCGCGTAGGCTTTCGCCGCGATCAGTTCTCGGGCCAGTGCGCCCAACCCGCTATCCTCGGTCGCCAGCGTGCCGAGCGTCGCTTCGAGTTCCGGCATGGTCAGCGTGTCGGCGCGGAAATAGGCGGTTTTCAGCAGCGCAAGACGCTCATACGGTCCACCCTCGGTGCCGCCCACCGCAGCCAGCGTCTCCGCCGCCCCGGCCGCGTCGCCGCCACCTTCCAGCTGGGTCTGCGCAAGAAAATGCGCTGCCAGGGGAGCGAGCTTGGAGCCGCTGTCGACAATGCCCCGGAACGCCGCCTGCGCTTCTTCATACTGGCCGTCCTCGAGCGCCTTGACGGCATTCTCGAGTTCCAGCGCTCGCGCGGCCCTTGCCGCTTCCGCCTGCGGCTTCAAGATGAATTCGTTGATCGCCACGGCGCCGATCAGCACGGCGACAGAGCCGTACACGAAGGGGCGCCAGCGCCCCCACCAGACCGCCAGTTTCTCCTGGCGCATGCCTTCATCGACTTCAGTGAAAATATCTGTCAATCGGGGCTCCGGCGGGCTTCAAAGAGGATTCGGCGCGAACCTAGACGCCGCGCAGCGCCGCTGCAACGGATCAGCGCTGTTAGGCTTCAGGTTTTCGCAGGCTGTAGGTTTCGGCCTTGCCCGGGAAGGCGCGCGCGCGCACGTCCTGCGCATAGGCCGCCACAGCTTCGGTGATCGCCGTGTTCAGGCTCGCATACCGGCGCACGAATTTCGGCGTCCAGTCAAACAGGCCCAGCATGTCGGGCGTCACGAGGATCTGACCGTCGCACGCTCCGGAGGCGCCAATCCCGATGGTCGGGCAGGCCACGGCGGCGGTGATTTCCGCCGCAAGGTCCTCCGCCACGCCTTCGATCACGATGGCAAACGCCCCCGCTTCCTCGGCCGCCTTGGCTTCCGCCATCACCCGGCTGCGCTCGTCCAGCGTGCGACCCTTGGCCCGGAAGCCGCCGTCCACATTGATCGCCTGAGGGCGAAGGCCAACATGCCCCATCACCGGAACGCCGCGTTCCACAAGGTGCGATATCTGCTGCGCGGCATACGCCCCGCTCTCGATCTTCACCGCCTGGCAGCCCGTCTCCTTCATGATCCGCGCGGCATTCAGGAACGCCTGGTCGGCATTTGTCTCGTAACTGCCGAACGGCATGTCGACGACCACGAAAGCCTTCTCCGACCCCCGCATCACCGCCTGCCCGTGCAGGATCATCATTTCCATCGTCACGCCGACGGTGGACGGCAGCCCGTGCACCACCATCCCGACACTGTCGCCGACCAGCAAAAGGTCGGCATGTTCATCGAGCAGCGCCGCGGTTGGCGCATCATACGCCGTCAGGCACACCAGCGGCGTGCTGCCCTTGGCGGCGGCAATGTCCTTGACGGTCTTGCGGGTCGTCTGCGTTTGTTTTGACATGGGCCTGCGATTAGCCCGGCTCCGCGCCGCCCGCAAGGAAACAGGAGAGTTAACGCCGATGCCGCCAACGCTCAGAAGTCTCCTGCTGTGGGGCGCCGCCTATGGCGCGCTTGGCTTTGCCGCCGGTTTCCTCTTCGGCGCCTTGCGCGAACTCGTGCTGATTCCCGGCCTCGGCGAACAGACCGGCCGGCTTGTGGAATTCCCGATGGTCACCGTCGCCGCTTGCGCCATCGGCATCTGGATCGGCCCGAAGGCCGCCGCCTCAGCGCTCGGCGTCGGCCTGATCGGCGTCGCCGTGCTGATCGCGTTCGAAAGCACTATGGCGCTGGGCTTCGCCGGCCTCAGCCTGCGGGACTACCTCACGCACTATGACATCACGCGCGGCTCACTCTTCCCCATCGGTCTCGCCCTGATGGCGCTGGCGCCGATCGCCGGCCGCTGGCTGAAACGCCCTTGACCCCTCAGCCGGGCACCGCCGGCACCCCGAACAGGATCGGGTGCAGCCAGTGGGCGATCGCCGCATACGCGCCGAGCCCGACCACCACCGCGCCGACATCTCCTATCACGTTCACCGCCGCGTCCGGACCGGGGCCATTGTCGCCGCGCTTCTTCACCGCGATCCGGTCCAGCACCCCGTAAGTGAGGAAGCTGCCGAACAGCAGCACGGAGTTCAGCTCCCCGTTCGCCAGAAGGTGCCCGAAGGCCCAGACCTTCACCGCCAGCAGCATCGGATGCTTCACCGCCTTCTTGATACGGCCCGTCGGCAGGTAGGCCGCCGCCAGGAAGATCATCGCGAAGATCATCAGGACAATGTTGATGTGCGCGAAGTAAGACGGCGGCGTGTACAGGATCGGCGCCGGCCGCGCCGCGCCGTAGCCCCAGACGATCAGCGCAAACCCCGCCAGCGACAGTAGGCTGTAGAGCCCCATATATGGCCCCTGGCCCATCTTCACCCGCAAATCCTTCCCCGGCTCCCGGCTCCGGTAAGCCGAGAACAGATGCGTCCCGAAAAAGATCACGAGTCCTAGAACAAGATACAACATCGCATGGCCTCCCCGGCTTTTGCCGCAAGCTATCCGGATTGGGAGGCACAGGGAAGCGCCTACCAAAGTCCCCCCCTGCCTCCGCGAAAAGGGGTTTGGGGGTGAAGCGGAGCAACACCCCGGCCGCGCGCCACGCTCATCGCGGAACCCAGCGCAGACTTGCGCTCAAATCCCCACTTGCCTTTTCCGAACAAAATCCGGCCTTTGCAAGATAATCCGGCAAAATTGCGCCCCACCCTCAGCTCCGGGTGTAGACTGCATGCATGACCGAAACTCCTCCGCCCCCGGACCATCCTGATCCCCACGGCGCTCTGATCGACAGGGGAGGCAGCCTCGCGCGCTGGCACATCGACGAGATCACTGCCCTCCTTGCCCTTGAACCGCGCAAAAACTTCGGCGCCGCTTTCCTGCGCTGGATCCGGCGCCACTTTCTCCTGCCGGCCCAATCCATCCAGCGCCGCGCGGATTACCTTATCGCCGCCACACTCCCGCCACTCGCCCCGCCAGACCCCAAGTCCGGGACGCCCGCGCGGGCCACCACACGCAAACACCTCAACCGAAAAACAGCCGCCGCCTGGCCACCGCTCTCGCGCCTCACCGAACCCTGATACAATCCGTTTACGGATTACCGTCCCGTCGACCGGCGCCCCCGCAAATCGGTGCCCGGCCTCACGCCCGGCATCGCGGCAAAATCGCTCAATGCGCAGCAAAGGCCTCCGCGATCGAAGCGCGGCTGCGCCGCCGTCTCGCCGCGGTCACTGCCGCTTGGGACAAACCCAG
>JBGTKN010000093.1:0-15146 GCA_041744615.1 Hyphomonas sp.
GTGCGGCCATACTCGCTGGCGAAAAAGCGGGTTGCAAGCTGCGCCAGCACGCCGAGTCGCGCTGCTGGTGACAGGGCGGGCGACAGCGATGCTAAAGCGGCTTCCGCGACCGGTGGAGGCTCTTCCGATTCCAGGTCGCCCAGTGTGCGGATGTCGGGTGGCAGGAGAGTCGTTTTGCCGCCCAGAGCATCGAACAGGGCCAGGGTAAGAGCGCGCGCCGAGCGCCGGTTCGGCACATAGATGATTGCGTCGGCGAGACCGTCGGGGCGCCGCTTAAGTTCAAATGCCTCGGCTAGAACATTTGCCAGCGATCCGAGGAAGTTCGTGCCCGGAGGAATGGTCCAGACTTTTGAGGCCCCCGGCGCAAACGGCGGGGCGTCACCCGCCATGACAGGCTACCCACATCTCTGCGTCCGCGAGCGCTTTCGGATCACCCACATGCAACCAGAACCTGTCCAGCACATGTCCCCCGAGCCGGCCGTTTGGAATGAGGCCATCCCAGATCTTCAGCGCCGAGAAGCGCTCGACCGGCGCCCCGTCATAAAGCTGCGGCTTCATGATCCGCACACCTGCATAGGCCCACGGCGCAGAAGCCGCATTGCCTCTCCGGATTAGCCTGTTGTTCGCTTCAAGGAAAAAGTCACCCGCGCCATCGAAGCCCAGCGCCCGGTCGGTCGCGGCGATCAGCAGGCGCTCATCCTCAGCATCCGGATCAAACGCTGCAGCCAACTCCAGGAACGGCGCCGGAGATTCCGGCCCCCAGAACGCATCCGTGTTCAGTACATAGATGGGGTCATCGCCCAGCAGTGGCCGGGCCTTGGCGAGGCCGCCGCCGGTCTCGAGCACTTCGTCGCGCTCGTCCGAAATGATCACTTCCAAATCTGAACGCGCTTTTACATGAGCTTCCACTTGCTCGGCCAGGTAATGTACATTGACGACGATCCGCTCGACGCCCGCCTCGACAAGCGGATCCAGCAAACGGTCAATCAACGGCTTGCCGCGAACCTTGAGCAGGGGCTTGGGCGTTGCATCGGTGAGCGGGCGCATCCGCGTCCCCAGTCCGGCGGCCAGCACCATCGCCGTGTGAGGCACTGAAACACTCATCGAAGGCCCTCGAACACAAAGGGTGTGGTTTCACGCACGAATGCCGCCATGCCGGCGAGCGACGGATGGGAAAGGTTGCGCGCGAGCAGTTGCAACTGCCTCGGCTGGAAATCGCCGTACCTTGGCTTGCCGTCCCGGTGCTGGAGGCGCGAGAAGACGCCGGCAATCCGCAGCGCGTTGAGCGCGCCGATCACCGCCAGCCGCTCATCGAACGCCGCGCGCGATTGGCCGGTCAGTGTCAGGAATGTCGAAATCGCCGCCTCTGCAGCTTCCTCGGAAACCTTGCGCCGAGCATCCTGCGTCAGCATGGCGAGGTCCCATGCGTCCCAGCCCACCACCGCGTCCTGGAAGTCCAGCAACCCGACATCGCCTTCAGGCAGCCAGAGCAGGTTCTCCGCATGGTAGTCACGCAGTGTGAACGCACGCGGAAACGAGACCGCCTGCTGAATCAGCGCATCGCGCTCGCCTTCCCAGCGTGCCCGCCGCGCGCCGGCGAGCGGACCCTGCCCGGCTTCGGCCGGCAGCCAGTCGGCGTAGAGATCCGCATTTGCCCCCAGCGCTACGGAATCGAATTCGAGGATCGGCCAACGACTTCCGTCCAGAGACAGGACCTTCGGTATGGCCGCTCTGTGGACGGTTGCGAGCCGCTCGGCCGCCGCCGCGTAGAGCCGCGTTTCATGTTCCGCGCCACGCTCGATCAGTCGCGCGAACTCACGGCCGTCCCCGAAGTCCTCGATCAGCGCGAAACCGAACCGTGCGTCAAAGTGATAAACTTTCGGCGCCCGGAGAGAAAGATTGCGCAAATGCTGCGAAATCAAAGCGAACGCTTCAACACGCGATGCGGCCAAACGGGTCATCGCATTCCAACCCATGCGCTTACGCGTTGCAAGGTCCGCATCCGGAGGACAAGGGTCGCTCTCGACCCGCGGCGCATCCATCAACAGCGCCGCGGAACCATCCTCGCGGTACAGCCGGATATACCGCCGCGTCGAAGCATCTTGCCCCAACGACTGACGCCGCGCCATCTCCCAGCCATCGCCGGCAGACTTCAGGAAGGCGTCTATCTCGGCAGTCCGAAGATCAGACAAAGCGTTCATCCAGCCGTTCCTGCCAGCCTTCGCCCCGCGCTTCCAGCCTCGCCCGCCGCCCATCCCCAGAGATTTCAAGGAATAGATCCAACCGGTTGGCTGGAAGGGAGGCACCCGCCCTCTCGGGCCATTCGATCAACGCAACCCCGTCGTGTGTTCCGTCCCAGCCGAGCTCTTGAACATCGGTTGCATTTTCAAGGCGGTAGAGATCAAAATGCCAGACCGGAAAGCCCGGCGCCTCATACAGCTGAACCAGCGTATAAGTCGGGCTGGGCACCTCTTCCTCATGTCCCAGCAAAGACTGGATCAGACCCCGCACCAGTGTCGTTTTCCCCGCGCCCAGATCCCCCTGCAGCGCAATCACATCCCCCCGCCGCAACAGCGGCGCGAGCCGCGTGCCGAGGTCGCGCGTGTCTTCGTCTGAGGCCAGTTCGAGAATCCGCATCTGGCGCCGCACCCTAGCGGTCTGGCTGGTTGACGCAACGCGCGTAAACCTGTGACGGTGTGCCCCGTTTGGCGATGCTTGCAGCACCGCACGCAACCGAATAGATAAAAAGTGACGCACCCGTCACGAATGAGAGTGGGATCTGGAATGCCGGCTGGAGAGGCCCAGAGCATCGTCATCGTCGGCGCCGGACAGGCCGCCGCGCAGGCTGTGCAGTCGCTCCGCCAGGGTGGCTACACAGGCGCTATGACGCTGGTAGGCGACGAAGCCGCCTTGCCTTATCAGCGTCCGCCCCTGTCCAAAGGTTACATGAAGGGCGAAGTCGACGAAGAGCGCCTCTATTTCAAGCCGTCCGCCTGGTACGAAGACCAGAAAATCGAGCTGCTGCTGGGGACCCACGTCCCGAAGATCGACCGGGCGAACCGGCAGGTCCAGCTCGGCCATGGCGGGCACCTGCCCTATGACTGCCTGATCCTTGCCACCGGATCGCGCCCCCGGCGGCTGAATGTGCGCGGTGCTGATCTGGGCAGCGTGCACGACCTGCGCACCCTCGCAGACGTCGAGCGCCTCAGTCCGAAGATGGTCGCCGGCCGCCGCATCGTCATTATCGGCGCCGGCTATATCGGCCTCGAAGCCGCTGCTGTCGCCCGGCAGATGGGCCTTGAGGTGACCGTCATAGAAATGGAGCCGCGCGTCCTTGCCAGGGTCACCAGCCCGGTGCTCAGCGAATTCTACGCCGGCGAACACGCGCGCCGGGGCGTCAAGATCCTCACCGGCGTCCAGCTATCCCACCTCGACGGTGTCGATGGCGAAGTCAGCGCTGCCGTGCTCGCAGATGGCACCCGCTTGCCCACCGACATGGTGCTCTCCGGTATCGGCATCCTGCCGAACGAAGAACTCGCCAAGGAGGCCGGCATCGCCTGCTCCAACGGCGTCTTGGTCGACCGCGATGCCCGCACGTCTGACCCGCATGTGTTCGCGGCCGGTGACTGCACCAGCCGTCCGCTCATCCACTTTGGCCGGTCTGGCCGCCTTGAGAGTGTGCACAACGCCATTGAGCAGGGAAAGTTGGCGGCCGCCGCGATCCTCGGACAAACCCGGCCGTCGGAAGACTGTCCTTGGTTCTGGTCTGACCAGTATGACCTCAAGCTGCAGATCGCCGGTCTCAGCCAGGGATATGACACGCATGTGATCCGCGGCGATCCGGCGACGCGGAAGTTCGCGGTCTTCTATCTAAAAAACGCGACCCTGATCGCGGTCGATGCTGTAAACAGCCCGCCGGAATTCCTCGCAACAAAAAAGCTCATAATCTCAGGGGCGAAGCTTGCGCCCCAAACCCTTAGCGATACATCAACCCCTATGAAGGAAATAGCGGCTCAAGCGGCCGCCTGAAGGAGACGGAAACAACACATGGCAAAAATCACTTTCATCAACCATGACGGCACCGAGCGCACACTCGAAGCCAAGAACGGCATGTCGGTCATGGAAGTCGCGGTCAACAATTCGGTGCCAGGCATCGATGCGGACTGCGGCGGCGCCTGCGCCTGCGCGACCTGCCATGTCTATGTCGACCCGGCCTTCCTTGCCCAGGCCGGCGAACAGCAGGAAATGGAAAAGTCGATGCTCGACTTTGCCGAGAACGTGAAACCGAACTCTCGACTCTCCTGCCAGATCAAGGTGACCGACGCCCTCGATGGCCTGCGCGTCACGACGCCGGAAAGCCAGCACTGAGCCTTCCCTTCAGCGCAACCCACTCATTCGCCCCGGCCACACCGCCGGGGCGTTTTCGTGTGACGCAAGGTTATGGCTTGGGTTCCTTTTCGGAACCGGGTAGGACGGCCCCATCCCTCCCAGGAGCTGCTCCCATGAATTTCACCCAGTTGCTTTCCTCTGTCTCCCCCACCGACGTCGCTGCCCGCGCCACAGCGATCCCGGAAAACTGGATGCAGGGCCGAACCGCGTATGGCGGGCTCACCGCTGCGCTTTGCCTTGAGGCTGCCATCCCGCTTAGCGTCGGGCTGCCCGTGCGAGCCGTGCAGATTGCGTTTGTGGGGCCTGTGAACGGCACGGCCGTGTGCAAGCCGGAAGTGCTGCGCCAGGGCAAGAATACGGTCTTCACGTCGGTCCGCATGACGGGCGAGGACGGCGTACAGGCCGAAGCGATCATTACCTTCGGCGCAGCGCGCACGTCCACGCTCGACTTCGCGCATCTTCCGTCCCCGGAAGTTCCGCCGCCTTCGAGCGCACCCAACTATTTCCGCAAGGAAGGCCAGGGGCCGACTTTCGCGCAGAACTTCGACATTCTGCTTGCCGGCGGCAATCCGCCAATGAGCGGCGCCCCGGAAGCGGACATCTCCATGTGGATGCGCCACAAGGATCCGGCAACACTGAATGACGCCATCGCCCTGCTCGCGCTGGCCGACGCGCCGCCGCCAGCTGCAATGTCGATGTTCAGTGTACCTGGCCGCATCAGCTCGATGACATGGATGGCCGAGTTCCTCACCGAAGATATCGAGACCGACGCGCGCTGGTTCCTCGCCCGCCATACGGCGCAGACGGCACGCAATGGTTATTCGAGCCAGGCGATGTCGATGTGGAACACAGCGGGCGAACCAGTCATGATCGGCCGGCAGACAATCGCCGTGTTCGTCTGAGAGCTGACTTTCGCAACAGTAGTGTGCAAGTTGCCGACCGCCAACTCCGGCGCACAATAACCATTCAGTTCGAGAGCGCGGCGCGGATGCCTTCGAGATAGGCGATCTGCTCCTGAAGCGCGAACTGCTTGGTGTCATCCTTGTCGAGCGCAAGCAGTTTCAACCGCGCGGCTTCGATTTCCGCGTCGACTTCGTCCACTTTCACGTCAGTCAGGTTACGCGCTTCCTCGGCCAGGATCGTCAGGCCGGCCGGGGTCACGTCTGCAAAACCGCCGCGCACATAGATGCGCATCTTCACGGTGTCGCCTTCGAGCACGCGAACGATACCATTCTTCAGCGTTGTCATGAACGGCGCGTGGTGCGCCAGCACACCGAACTCACCTTCCGTACCCGGAGCGATCACATGATCCACCTCACCTGAGAAGAGCTCCCGGGAGGGCGAGACGAGCGAGAAGTGCAGCTTGTCGGCCATCGTTCAGTATCCTTCAGGCAGGCGCTTAAGACGCGTCCGCCATCATTTTGGCAGCTTTGGCTTTAGCTTCGTCGATGTTGCCGACCATGTAAAAGGCGGGCTCCGGCAGGTGGTCGAACTCGCCGCTGATCAGGCCCTTGAAGCCCTTGATCGTGTCCTCGAGTTTCACCTGCACGCCGGGCGAACCGGTGAACACCTGGGCCACGTCGAATGGCTGCGACAGGAAGCGTTCCACTTTCCGGGCACGGGCCACGGTCAGTTTGTCCTCTTCCGACAGCTCATCCATGCCGAGGATGGCGATGATGTCCTGCAGTTCCTTGTACTTCTGCAGGATCGACTGCACGCTGCGCGCCACGTTGTAGTGTTCTTCGCCGACGACCAGCGGATCGAGAATACGGCTGGTGGAGTCCAGCGGATCCACGGCCGGGTAGATCCCTTTTTCCGAGATCGCCCGGTTGAGAACCGTTGTAGCGTCAAGGTGAGCAAACGAGGTGGCGGGCGCCGGGTCGGTGAGGTCATCCGCCGGAACGTACACGGCCTGCACCGAGGTGATCGAGCCCTTGTTGGTCGAGGTGATGCGTTCCTGCAGCGCGCCCATGTCGGTGGCGAGCGTCGGCTGGTAGCCCACAGCTGAAGGAATACGGCCGAGAAGCGCGGACACTTCGGAGCCGGCCTGGGTGAAGCGGAAGATGTTGTCGACGAAGAACAACACGTCCTTACCTTCCACATCGCGGAAGTATTCGGCCTGCGCGAGGCCGGTCAGAGCGACGCGGGCGCGGGCGCCGGGCGGCTCGTTCATCTGTCCGTACACGAGCGACATGCGGCTTTCGCCTTCGAGGTTGATAACCTTCGATTCGATCATCTCGTGGTAAAGGTCGTTACCCTCGCGTGTGCGCTCGCCGACGCCGGCAAACACCGAATAGCCGCCGAACAGTTTCGCGATGTTGTTCACGAGTTCCATGATCAGAACGGTCTTGCCCACGCCGGCGCCGCCGAACAGGCCGATCTTGCCGCCTTTGGCGTAGGGGCAGATCAGGTCGATAACCTTGATGCCGGTCACGAGTACTTCCGATTCCGTGGCTTGGTCGACGAAGTCGGGAGCCGGTGCGTGGATCGGGCGCATCAGTTCGCGGCTCACGGGCCCGCGCTCGTCGATCGGCTCGCCAATGACGTTCATGATGCGGCCAAGAGTGGCAGGGCCGACTGGAACCATGATCGGCTGGCCAAGGTCTGCAACCGCCTGACCGCGGACAAGGCCTTCGGTCGAGTCCATGGCGATGGTACGGACCGTGTTCTCGCCGAGGTGCTGAGCCACTTCAAGAACAAGGCGGGCGCCGTTGTTGTCGGTCTCGAGCGCGTTGAGAATGGCGGGCAGTACGCCGTCGAACTCGACGTCGACGACGGCGCCGATCACCTGCGAAATGCGGCCTTTTGCGTTGGCGGGGATGCTCATCTTGAAATCTCCTCGGGAGATGAAGTCTTGTGGTTTAAGGTCTAAAGGGCTTCGGCGCCGGAGATGATCTCGATCAGCTCCTTGGTAATCTGTGCCTGGCGAGCCCGGTTGTATTTGAGGTTCAGGGCCTTGATCAGGTCCTTGGCATTGCGGGTGGCGTTGTCCATGGCGGTCATGCGGCTGGCTTGTTCGCCGGCTGAGCTTTCAAGAAGCGCGGACAGGATCTGGGTATTGATATAGCGTGGCAGCAACGCTTCGAGCAGTGCAGCCTCGTCCGGCTCATAGGTGTAGATGGCACCGCCAAGGTCTATTGTCGGCGCGCCTTCAGGCGCTTTCGCGGGGATCAGCTGCTGCGCGGTCGGCACCTGGGTCAGGACGTTCTTGAACTGCGAGTAGACAAGCGTTGCGACGTCGAATTCGCCTGCCTCATAGCTCCTGGTGAGCATCAGGCCAACCGACATGGCGGACTCGGCAAAGTCGTTGCCCTTGATGTCCGACAGGTTGACGTGGCCGATCAGCAGGCTGCCGAGATCGCGGGCGAGTTGCTCCCTGCCCTTCTTCCCGATGGTGAGAACCTTCACGGTCTTGCCTTCGGCTTGCAGGGCCGTGATCTTCTGGCGCGCCAGCTTCACCACATAGGAGTTGAAGCCACCGGCGAGGCCGCGCTCGGCCGTCATCACGACAACGAGGTGGACGTCGCTCTTGCCGGTTCCGGCGAGGAGTCTCGGGCCACTGCCGCCGGCCGACGCCGCAAGGTTTGCCAGAACCGCTGCCATACGCTCCGCATACGGACGGGCGGCCGTGGCCGCATCCTGCGCACGCTTCAGCTTTGCCGCTGCAACCAGCTGCATCGCCTTCGTGATCTTCTGCGTGGATTTCACGCTCGAGATCCGGTTCTTGAGATCCTTCAGGCTGGGCATGAGGGGCCTTTATTCCTTAGGCGGCGCGAACGAGTTGGGCTCAGGCGAATTTCGAGGTGAAAGCTTCAAGGGTCGACTTGATTTCGCCTTCGATCTCGTCGGTCAGCTCTTTCTTATCACGCAGCTTGGCGAGAAGGTCCTTCTTCGAACCACGCAGGTGACCGAGCAGTTCTTTCTCGTAGCGAGTGACGTTCTTCAGCTCGACCCGGTCGAGGTAGCCGCGCGTGCCGGCGTAGATAATGAAGACCTGTTCCTCCATCAGCAGCGGCGAGTATTGCGGCTGCTTCAGCAGTTCCGTGAGGCGGGCGCCGCGGTTCAGCAGGCGCTGGGTGGCGGCGTCGAGGTCCGAACCGAACTTCGCGAAGGCTGCCATCTCGCGGTACTGGGCGAGTTCACCCTTCATCGAGCCGGCGACCTTCTTCATCGCTTTTGTCTGGGCGGCAGAGCCCACGCGCGACACCGATAGGCCGACGTTTACAGCCGGTCGGATACCCGAGTTGAAGAGGTCGGTTTCAAGGAAGATCTGGCCATCGGTGATCGAGATCACGTTGGTCGGGATATAGGCCGAAACGTCGTTAGCCTGAGTTTCGATGATCGGCAGCGCGGTCAGCGAGCCCGAACCATTGTCCGAGTTCAACTTTGCAGCGCGCTCGAGGAGGCGCGAGTGGAGATAGAACACGTCACCGGGATAGGCTTCGCGGCCCGGCGGACGGCGCAGCAACAGGGACATCTGGCGATACGCGACGGCCTGTTTGGAGAGGTCATCATAAATGATCAGGGCGTGCATGCCGTTGTCGCGGAACCATTCGCCCATCGTGCAGCCCGTGAACGGGGCGAGGTATTGCAGCGGTGCCGGTTCGGAAGCGGTCGCGGCCACGATGATCGTGTAGTCCAGCGCGCCGCGCTCCTCGAGTACCTTGACCACCTGGGCCACGGTCGAGCGCTTCTGGCCGATAGCGACGTAGACGCAGAACAGCTTGTCCTTGTCGGACTTGGCAGCGTCGTTGGTCGCTTTCTGGTTCAGGATCGTGTCGATGCAGATCGCGGTCTTGCCGGTCTGGCGGTCGCCGATGATCAGTTCGCGCTGGCCGCGGCCAACCGGGATCATTCCGTCGATCGCCTTGATGCCCGTCATCATCGGTTCGTGCACCGATTTGCGCGGGATGATGCCTGGCGCTTTAACGTCCGAACGCTGGCGGCTGGCGATGTCTTTCAGCGGACCCTTGCCGTCGATCGGCTCGCCGAGCGCGTTGACGACGCGGCCGAGCAGGCCCTTGCCGACGGGGGCTGCAACGATCTCGCCGGCGCGCTTCACGGTCGCGCCTTCCTTGATGCCTCGGTCATCGCCGAAGATCACGACGCCGACGTTGTCGGTCTCGAGGTTCAGAGCCATGCCTTTTAAGCCGCCTTCGAACTCGACGAGCTCGCCGGCCTGAACGCTGTCGAGGCCATAAACGCGGGCGATACCGTCGCCGACCGAGAGAACCTGGCCGACATCCGACACTTCAGCATCAACACCGAAGTTATCGATCTGCGATTTCAGGATGCCCGAAATTTCTGCGGGTGAGATATCCATCGAGCTTCTTATGCTCCCTTCATTACGGTGTTCATGCGATAGAGTTTGGCGGCAACGCTGGCGTCCACAAGCTTGGAGCCTATGCGCAGCTGGATGCCGCCGATCAGCGAGGCGTCAACCTCGCTGGAAAGTTCCACTTCGCCGCCAACCAGCTTGGCCAGCAGTGTTTCGATACGGGCCCGTTCGGCGCCGCTCATTTCCTTTGCGGTACGAACAACCGCGCGCTTGATGCCGCGCTGGTTGGCGTAAAGCTGATCGAACGCGATTTCGGCGCCGAGGATGTCCTTCGCGCGGCCATTCGTGGCCATCACTCCGAGAAACTTGCCGAAGATCGGCGAGTAGCCAGCCTTCTTTGCCAACTCGCCCAGCGCCTTCACTTTGACGTCCCGGCCGAAGGCGGGCGAGTCGAGCAGGGTCTTCAGATCTTTCGAGGTGCGCACGCTTTCGACGAAGGCGCGGAAGTCCTTGTACACGGTTGCCAGGGCGCCTTTGTCCTGCGCCAGTTCGAACAGCGCGCTGGCATAGCGCTGCGCTGCTTCACTCGTCTGCGTCACGCTCGATGCCGGCAAGGTCGATATCCGTCACGGTTGGAGGGCGGAAATGCCCCGAAAAATGTCAATTGCAGGCCGCCACAACCCGGGCGTGCCTGCTGAACTGTGCGGCGCTTAACACCAGAAAACTGTGCTGACAACATGGCCACCCTGCCTGACGCTGCGGCGAAATGGCAAAGCTGTGCACTTCACCGAAATCCCCAGTATTTACAGGAAGGAGTAAGGGTCGATATCGACCGCCAGACGCACCTGCGATGGCAGCTTCAGACGGCCCACCCAGGCCGTCATATAGGCCGAAAGATCGACCGAACGCGGGCTCTTTACAAGGAATCGCCTGCGGTGACGGCCCCGAAGGATGGTTATCGGGGCGGGTGCCGGCCCAAACAGTTCAATGCCTTCTGAGTTCGGGGCCGCTGCGGCAATCTCCAGCGCAGCCTTGTCAACAAGGTCGGCCGACGGAGCAGACAGCACGATTGCGGCCAGCCGGCCGAACGGTGGCAGGCCCAGTTCGGACCGCACTTCCCGCTCGATGGCCAGGTAACCATCGCGGTCATTCGCCGCCAGCGCCTGCATGGCCGGGTTGTCCGGTGTGTAGGTCTGCACATAGGCCTTGCCCGGGCGCTCGGCCCGGCCAGCCCTGCCCGCCACCTGGCTAAGCAGCTGGTAGGTGCGCTCCCCTGCTCGCAGGTCCCCGCCCTTGAGGCCGCTATCGGCATCAACCACCCCGACCAGCGTGAGATTTGGAAAATTGTGCCCTTTGGCGACGATTTGGGTGCCGATCAGCACGTCGATCTCGCTGGCCGCCATCCGCTCCACGATACCCCGGGTCGCCTCACCGCCCTGGGCGGTGTCGGACGAGAAAATCTCGATCCGGGCGTTCGGCAGCAGGACGCGGACCTCCTCGGCGACCCGTTCGACCCCCGGGCCGACCCCCATCAGCGAATCAGCGGCGCCGCATTTCGGGCAGTTAGAGGGTTTCGGGATAGAATAGCCGGTCAGGTGACAGACCAGACGGCCGGAATAGCGGTGTTCGGTCAGCCAATTCTCGGTGCCGGGGGATTTGAGCTTCTCCCCGCACGCCTTGCAGATCACCAGCGGGGCATAACCCCGCCGGTTCAGGAAGAGCAACGATTGTTCCCCTGCGGCAAGCGTCTCGGCCAGGCACTGGGCCAGTAGCGGCGACAGCCATTTGCCCTTTTCCGGCGGCGCCTTCCTGAGGTCGATCAGCTCGATTTCCGGCAGGCGCGCCGTGCCCGGCCGCGCGGCAAGGCGCAGGCGGACGTAGCGCCCCGCTTCTGCATTTACGACCGTCTCAAGCGCCGGCGTGGCCGAAGCCAGCACCACGGCGCCCTCCTCCAGCTTCGCGCGCATCACTGCAAGGTCGCGGGCGTGATAGGTCACGCCGTCTTCCTGCTTGTAACTGCCATCGTGCTCTTCATCGACGATGATGAGCTTCAGCTTGCGGAACGGCAGGAACAGGGCCGAACGCGCCCCGATGACGATCCGCGCGCGGCCGTGCAGCACTTCGCGCATCGAGCGGCGGCGCTCCTTCGGGTTCAGCCCGGAATGCCAGGGCGCGGGGCCGGCACCGAAGCGCTGTTCAAACCGGGCCAGGATCGCCTGCGTCAGCGCAATCTCCGGCAACAGAACTAGGATTTGCGCGTCGGGGTCCGAATGCAGCACCTCGGCGATGGCCTCGAAGTAGACTTCCGTTTTCCCGGAGCCCGTGACCCCGTCGATCAGGTAAGCCGAAAAGCCGCCCTTGCGCAGGCCTTCGCAGAGTTTTTGAGCGGCCGAGACCTGCTCACCGGTCAGCACGGCGCCCGGCAGATCGGGGTTCGGCGGGGGAAATGGCAGGTCGACCTGCTCCTCGATTTCCACCAGTGCGCCCACGCTGACGAGGCCTTTGACAACGCTCGATGAGACGCCCGCCGCAGCCGCAAGTTCGCTTGACGAGACCCTGCCGAGTGCGGCGGCCTGCTCCAACACCTTCGCCCGCGCAGGTGTCAAGCGGCCTTCCGGCGGACCGGCGAACTGGTAACGAAGCTCCACCGGCGAAGGTATGAGGGCTTCCCGAGCGCGCAGTGCCATCGATAGAATCGTGCCCGGATGGCTGACGGTGTAGCGCGAGGCCCAGGTCAGGAACTCCCGCATCGCCGCGGACATTGGCGGGACGTCGTACACGGCGGCAACCGCCTTCAGCTTGCGGTTCGTCCCCGGCGGGTCCGGCAGCACTTCAACCACCATGCCAAGCCGGTCATAGGGACCGACGGGAGCCGCAACGTAGGATCCAGGCACCAGGTCCATTCCCTCTGGCACCGTGTAGTCAAACGGCTCCGGCAGCGGCATTGTGAAGAGAATCCGGGCGATGGGCATGCGGCAGCCTTAGCGGCCCGCAGCAAGTTTCGCCACACCACCGGTCATTACGAACTTCAGGCGCCGGCCGGTTTGGCACAGCGCCTGAAGCAGATGAAATGCAGTATCTCCTGCTAAGTGAGCAGGAACAAAAGGGCCTTACCGGCTGGCCAACTGGAGGATCAGTCTTTGCGTACCATTGAAGTAGGCCGTCAGAACCGGGTCATTGATCGTTTGCACCGCATTGCTCATCAACTCTTCCTGGCAAGCGGACTTGAACCGGAGCGCGACGCCGACCTGCAGCTTGCCATATGACCGTAGTTCTTTGCGGCAAACTCGCGCGATTTGTTTGCTGATGTTCTGGTAGGTCGACTCAATTGTGTTGCCGGGCTGGTATTCTATAGTTGCTTCAAACTGCTCCTGGGCATTCGCAGTGAACCCGACGGCCGAGGCGGCCGTGGCAATCGCTACTAATTTTGACAGGTTGGTCATCGGAAACTTCCTTGATTGGCAGCGAAGGTGCTGCGCGGCCCTTTTGGGTGACTCGCGCAACATTTTGCTGACGTTTCGAAGAGCTTTTCGCGATGACTGGATGATGGTTTGGCGACAGGATTGATGCGATGTGAACGAACGAAGTTGCCCTTCAAATTGTCAGCAACCTGAAGGCGCTCGCCGAAAGAGCGCAATCTCCTATCCCAACGTCAACGCTTGCCACTCCGTAACGCGGCACCTACGCCTTTGAAGATGGCAACGAAAACGACAACCGGCTACGAGCCGATGACCTCGATCGAGGCAATCACCGCAGGGCTGGACACGGTCGGCTATATTTCGATCTCGCAGATTTCGACGGCGGTTTTCCTTGCCCACGGCCTGCGCAAGCCGATCCTGATCGAAGGCCCGGCCGGCGTCGGCAAAACCGACCTCGCAGCCTCACTGTCTAAATGGCTGAACCTGCCGCTGATCCGCCTGCAGTGCTATGAAGGCCTGGACGAGGGCAAGGCGCTGTACGAGTGGAAGTATGGCAAGCAGTTACTCTACACGCAGATACTAAAAGAGAAGCTCAATGAGCTGCTCGGCGGGGCCGAAACACTCAAGGATTCGCTGAGCAAGTTGTCCGGTTTCGAGGACCTGTTCTTTTCGCCGCAATTCCTCGAAGCGCGCCCCCTGCTCCACGCCATGCAACAGGACAGGGGCTCCGTGCTGCTGATCGACGAGATCGACAAGTCGGACGAGGCGTTCGAGGCTTTCCTGCTAGAAGTGCTGTCGGACTATCAGGTCACAGTGCCCGAGATCGGCACGATCAAGGCGAACGTACCGCCGCTGGTGATCCTCACCTCCAACAACGTGCGCGAGCTGGGGGATGCACTCAAACGCCGCTGCCTACACCTGCATATCGGCTTCCCGGACCATGAGCGTGAACAGCGCATCGTCCGTGCACGGGTGGACGGGATTTCGGACACGCTGCTGAACCAGCTAGTGCGGTTTGTGCAGTCGGTGCGAGAGACGGACATCAAGAAACGGCCCTCCATCGCCGAGACCGTGGATTGGGCGCGCACGCTGCTTCTGCTGCATGCCAGCACGCTGGACGAGGCCTTCGTGCGCGACACGCTGAACGTGCTACTGAAACATGAGAGCGACATTGCCGCCGTTTCGCCAGCCATCGGCAAGATGGTGCGCGAGGCGACCGGACCGGATGCACGCGGGCGGCTGGCGTCGGGCTATCCGGACATGGGCTGAGGGCGCAGCCCGTCATGGAAAAGCAGATCTCCAACTTCATCCGTGCACTGAGATCGGCCGATGTGCGGGTTTCAACGGGTGAAGCGCTGGACGCTGCGCGCACGGTGGCGATGATCGGCTATGACGACCGTACGCTGATGAAGGATTCGCTGGCCTGCGTGCTGGCGAAATCTGAATTCGAAAAGCAGATCCATGACCGGCTGTTCGAGCTTTACTTCTCATCTGCTCCGGCGGGCTCCGCAGCACAAAGCGCCGGCGCCGAGAACGATGGGGAGCCGGGCGAAGATCCAAAGGACGCCGCCGAACGCCTGTCCCAGCTGACGCAGCAAGGCAACGAGCAGGCCCTTGCGACGGCGATTGAGCGGGCCGCGGAACAGGCCGGGCTGAATGACATTCGCTTTTCAACGCAGGTTGCCTATTTCGCACAATCGATGGTGCGCGCGATGGGGGGCGAACAGTTGCAGGCGCGTCTCCTGGAAGCGCTGCAAGGGCGCACGCAAGATGCCGATGCCGAAGCTCAGCGGTTGATTGATGTACGCCGCACACTGACAATGACGGCGCGGGAGCGCGCCGAGCGCGCCTTTCAGATCTTTGGCGCGGCCGAGACGGAAAAGTTCCGCGATGAAGTTGCCGCTACAAAACGCCTGTCCGCCATCGAGGCGAGCGATATGGCGCGGATGAAACAGCTGGTGGCAAAAGTCGCCAAAAGGCTCGCTGTGAAACACTCGCGGCGCCGCAAGCGCACACAGCGCGGCTTGCTCGATGTACGCCGCACGATGCGCGCCAATGCT
>JBGTKN010000094.1:0-6042 GCA_041744615.1 Hyphomonas sp.
GCAGGGCCGGCGGCGGTGCGCCGCGTGGCTCCAGCGTGCTGACCGTTCTGCTGCTTGTCATGCTGGCCTACGCGGCAACGCAGCGGGCGATGTACAAACTGGAGTTCCAGTCGTTCGACCTGCGGATGCCCGACGATACCGCGGAACTCATCCTCGCGGGCCTTCTGTGTCTGACGGTCGTTGCCGTGGTTCTGCGCCTGTTGGCCAACAGGAACGGAAACTGATGTCGATCGAGTCCACCAGCCATTTATTCCCCTTTCTCTTGATCGCAACCGGTCTCTGGGTGGCGATGGCACTCCGCTACCCAGCGCCGATCGCCTTCCTGTTGGCCTATGTACTTTTTCAGATCTACGACGTGCCGCTCTGGATGCTCGCGCAAACGCCCAGCACCTCGCTCTGGACCCTGGGAACGATCGCCACGGCGGCGCTTCTGGCGCGTCTGCTGGTGCCGCGTCTGAACTCCCTGCGTGACAATGCGCGGTTGCTTTCCCCTTATGCCCCTGCCGTCACCGGCTCCGCGGCAGCCTTCGAATTCGACGACGCGATCGGGTCCGGCCGACCAGTCACGCTGGCGGGCTGCATGGCGAATACGCTTGCGGGCCTCTCTCCGCTCGGTCTCCCGCTGATCGCAGCGGCGATGCTTATGGGGGTTTCGATAGGCGGGATCATGATCGCGGCCATCCTGCCGGCTCTGGCGCTTGCGGTTGTCGGCGCATTCCTTGTCGAACGGCCGGAGGGGTCGTCGTCTGCCCCGCGTCTTGCAGGATTGGGGTCCGAATTCTTCGGGCTGGCCCTGGCCGTAGCCGTTCTGCTGTTGGTTCTGTTCGGCATCGCGACCCCTGTCGAGGCATTCGCATTTAGCACGGTTCTCCTGCTGGCGATCCTGATCCGGCTCGGCGGCGTCCGCGAGACTGCCGCTCTCGTCCGCGATGCACTGCCGGACGTGGCCCGCGTGGTTCTCCTGCTCCTCGCGGCCGCGCCGGTCCATGAGTTCCTGACCTACTTCGTGCGGCCGGAATGGCTGACCACGCTCTTTTGGGAGCTGCCGGTCGTCATTTCCGGCCTCAGCATCTTGGCTGCCGTTGCCTTCGGCATGGTCGGCGGCTCACTCGCCGCGGTCATCGCGATGGTTCTGTTGTTCGGCTCTTCGGTATGGGCAGCCGGATTCGGGCAACCCATACAATTTCTCTTTGCATGGGTGCTCGCGGCCGAAGCCGGGCGGTTCCTGACCGCTCGCTGGCAGGGCGGGCTCGAAGGCGCCGGAACCATCTGGGTTTTCGTGCTGCTCGGCAGCGCGGTGCTGGCCCTCGTGACCGATGTCTGGATGCTGACGATGTTCTGAGCGGGTTCCGCCGCTCGGAATTCGCGATGTCCAGGCTCTGCTCTGGCGGCGGCCGCGCTCGAATGCATCCGCGAGCAAACCGGACGGAGCATATTTCGTTGAAAAACTCTGCTTGATTGCGGGGCGTTGCGCTGATTCAATTCTGCCAAGGGGTGGGAGGATTGGCGATGATGGGACCGCGGCAGGAGGCTCAGGCATCTCTGTTCTACGAGTTCTCGCTGGAGGATCACGTCCCGCAGGACCACCTGCTTCGGTCCATAGACAGGTTCGTCGACCTGAGCAGCATCCGCGCCCATCTTGCGGATTTCTACAGCCACACGGGCCGTCCGTCGGTCGATCCGGACCTGCTGATCCGCATGCTGCTGGTCGGCTATTGCTTCGGCATCCGGTCGGAGCGGCGGCTGTGCGAAGAGGTGCATCTGAACCTGGCGTATCGCTGGTTTTGCCGTCTCGACCTGACCGACCGGGTTCCCGACCACTCGACATTTTCCAAGAACCGGCATGGCCGGTTTCGTGACAGCGAGCTGCGGCGCCATCTGTTCGAGATGACGGTGGCGCGGTGCATCGCCGAAGGCCTGGTCAGCGGCCAGCGCATGGCCGTCGACGCCAGCCTGATCGAGGCGGACGCGAACAAGCAGAACTCGACGCCGAAGGAGGACTGGGACGTCTCGCAGATCGACCCGGCCGATGCACCCCGCGCGGTTCGCGAGTATCTCGATACACTGGACGAGGCAGCGTTCGGCGCGGCCAGCGAGGTTCAGCCCAAGTTCACCTCGCATTCCGACCCCGCCAGCCAGTGGACCGCGGCGCGCAAGGGCCCGCATTCTTTGCCTATTCCGATAACTACCTGATCGACACCGATCACGGGGTGATCGTCGATGTCGAGGCCACGAGGTCGATCCGGCAGGCCGAGGTGGGATCGACCAAGACCATGCTGGACCGGGTGGAGGCCAGGTTCGACCTGCATCCCGAGCGCCTGATCGCGGATACCGCCTACGGCACCGGGCCGATGCTGGGTTGGCTGGCCTGTCGCAAGATCGCCCCGCACATCCCGGTGCTCGACCATTCCGGGCGCAGCGACGGCACCTGGACCCGGGCCGACTTCGAGGGAGACGCCGAGAACGATCAATACATCTGCCCTGAAGGCCACGAGCTGAAGCAGTTCCGCCGGAACTATTCCGATCCGAGCCGGGGGCCGACCGGCAAGGGCGTCGCCAAATACCGCGGCCTGAAGCTCACCTGCCAGGCCTGCCAGTCGAAGCCGCGCTGCCGCCCGAACATGGACTTCCGGTCCATCATCACCCGCGAGGAGCATGAAGATGCCCGCCAGGTCGCTCGGGATATCTCGAAGACCAGGCACGAGATCTCGATGAAGCTTCGAAAGAAGGTCGAGATTCTCTTCGCGCACCTCAAGCGCATTCTCGGCCTCGGACGGCTCCGGCTACGTAGCCCATGTGGCGCGAACGACGAATTCCTGCTCGCCGCCACCGCCCAGAACCTCCGGAGACTGGCGAAGATCCTTCCCGCACCGCAGCAAACGCGAAACGCCTGAGGGGAAAGGTGCGCAGGTCCTGGAAATCTCGGAATTTCTGCGGTCGCGAGCGGGTGTTTTTCCAGAATCGGCACTTTCGGGCTCTACGGCATGTGACGCTTGAAGTGTAGGCACTATGCATGCATATTGAAGACAGATACCCCGAATGTTTTTGAAGGATCTTCCATGGCCCAGCTCACCGTGCGCAATATCGATCCCGAAATTGCCGCCGCGCTAAAGGCCCGCGCAGCCCGATCGGGGCGTTCCGCGGAAGCGGAGCACCGCCGCATTCTGGAATCCGCTCTACGGCCCGAGCGCGATGCGGTCTTCTTCGACGAGGCGCGGCAGCGGCGTATCAAGCTACCGCCCGGCGTGCCGTCGACCACCGAGCTTCTGCGCCGGGACCGCGACCGGCAGTGAATGGGCTGGTCGTCGACGCCTCCGTGGCCCTCAAATGGCTGGTCGACGAGCCGGGCAGCGAGACCGCGTTGGCGTTGCGCTCCGAGGACCTGGTGGCGCCGGCTCTGCTGCGGCTGGAAGTTGCCAACGCCCTTCGTACCCTGACGGCCCGCGGAGTTGCAGATGCCGATACCGCGCGCGGGCTTTTCTCGTTTTTCCTCTCTTCGCCAGTCACCATTGTGGATGGCGACGATGCGCTGGAAACGGCGGCACTGGCGTTGGCGCTTGACCTGCAACATCCAGTCTACGATTGCGTTTATCTGGCGTTGTCGGAGCGGATGGATCGGGACCTGGTGACCGCTGACCGGCGCTTTGCTGCAGCCGTGCGGTCGCGCCGGTCCGGCTCCCGCCTGGTCGTTCTCGGGGAAGACGCGTGAAGGATGGGCGTGTCGTTCGGTCTATCCGGTCAGTGTCGCGAGCCTCGCCAGCACGTCATCCATGATCGCCTGATCGATCGCCTGGTCCGTGGGTTCGACATTGCGCGCTCTCGCGTCGATGGATTTGACCTGATCAACCAGCACGGCTCCAGTCACGGCCCCGGCGATGTCGCCGCCATCTGGCAGCATCACCTTCCAGGGCCAGGGGGCGGTATTGGACGTGATCGGGCAGACCAGGATGCAGTTGGACACGCCATTGTACGCCGCAGGCGAAATCACCAGCACCGGGCGCCGCCCTGCCTGTTCATGACATGTCTGCGGATTGAAACTGACCCAGACGATCTGGCCGCGCTCCGGCGTCACAGGACCTCATCGCCAACAGGCGCATCATCCAGCGCAGACGGCGGTGTCATCGTGCTGGCCTGCGCGACGAGCTGGGCCAACGTATAGCGCCGCCTCGCAGGCCGGATGACAAGCGCGCCGTCGTCAAGCTGTAGGCTGACTTCCTCGCCTTCCTTCAAGCCGAGGCTTTCCACAGCCATCTTGGGCAGGCGCACGGCGCAAGATCCGCCCCAGAGCCCGATTTTCGACGTCATTGCATGTGTGGTCATTGTCTTCTCCATACTACGGAAAAGATATCATCTATGATGTAGAGTTTCAACTGTGCTGCTCTGCCACTTACTGCAGATAGAACACGCAGGCGTCGATGCCTGTGGTTGGGCGGCAGGACAATAAAGACCGAGATGATCCGGTGGCCCCAGCCTACGGTCGGGCTACGCCCTCCCTGGCGCACCTTGAGGTAGGTGGCGTCCAGCCAGAGATAGGGCCAGTCTCCGGTGAGCGGTCGGTCGAGGAAGTCGCGCACCCGCTCGTCGATATCCTTGCAGAGCTTCGATACCGTGCTCTTGGAGATCCCGCTCAGGCCCATCGCCTGCACCAACTCATCCACCCGCCGGGTCGAGACGCCGCCGATCCACGCCTCCTGGATCACCGCCACGAGGGCCTTCTCCGAGGTCCGGCGCGGCTCGAGAAAGCCCGGGAAGTAGGAACCCTGCCGCAGCTTCGGCACACGTAGGTTCAACGCGCCCAGCCGGGTCTTCAACTCCCGATCCCGGTAGCCGTTGCGCCAGGTCTGACGCCCGTCGCCGCGTTCATAGCGGCCCGCGCCAATCAGGCCCTCGACGTCATGTTCCATCATTGTCTGAAGCACGGCTTCCGTCACCGCACGCAGAAAGTCTCCCTCGTCATGCTTTTGCAGCAGCTCAATCAGGGGCATGTTGGTCTCGGTCATCGGGGGACTCCATCGGTCCGTGGTTGAAGTCTGCAAACTCCACCATAACCGACGCCCTCGATGGCCACCCCGGCTACACCGACAGCGCGGCGCCAAATTCCACCACGTCCTCGGACACTAACCAGCCTTGGCGTTGAGCGTCAGCAGAGCACCTTTCTCCAGAACTTCAACCCAGCCGCCGCTGTCGGGTGTGTCGTGATCCATGCTGATGATTTCGGACCTCTGGAGCCAGCGACCTGGGCGGGCAGGGCGATTGGATCAGTTTGCACGGCGGATGTCGCATCCCGTGGAGGTAAGGGCCATGGTCGGGCGGCAAGCGTGTCATGTATTACTATCTCCGAGTCCGTAGCGGGCGCGCAATTCACGCGAATGCAGTCTTAGGGCTTCAGCGCTGCGCTGCCCGCGTTGATCCCGTAGGTCGATGATCCAGACAGTATCCCGTGCCATTGTGTAGAGCAGTGAAAATGCGGTCCCCTGGATCTTGCATTCCCGAACGGCGTCGAAATCCTCATAAGACGGGCCGGACAAGGGAAACTCCGCCAGAAGGGTTTCTGCGCGGGTCAGGGCATCGATGGCTTTTGTCAGGTCGAGTTGCGGATTCTGTCGGTAATAGACCCGAAACCAGCGCAGGCCCGGCTCAGCGGTTTCGAGATAGCGAACCTCCATGCCTACTTGTCATGTTTCGGAAAGGCCCGGTCGTCATCCGCTTTCAGCCAGTCATGTACGGCGTCCGACCTCAAAGAGGGCGCGCCTCGATCTACGAGGGCAAGTCCGGTTTCAACAAGCTCCCTGGTTGCGAGGCGCTCTTCCACAAAGGCCCGGATTGCCTGGTTCGCCATGTAGGAGGCCGAACGATCCTCGAATTGGGCGATACGGTCGAGCTGTGCCTTGAGGTCGGTGTCGATACGGGTGGTGAAGGATGTTGTTGCCATGATGTCGCCAGATTTTGAGAATGTAATTCCTTGTCTTACCTTGTGGGTAAAGTGAGTGCATGGTCAAGGGAAGGCGTGATCCGCCGGCTTGCAAGCCATGCCACGATTGA
>JBGTKN010000095.1:0-4887 GCA_041744615.1 Hyphomonas sp.
CATGCCGTTGAGGTTTTCTTTTCCTTCCACGGTGACGAACGCGGCGAGCCGCCTGATCAGGTCAGTTAGATAAACCTTCTGTTCCTGGAGGTATTCGAGATTTCCATGATACAGATACCAATCCTCATGGATGATGATCCACCACATCGAATAAGAACTGATGCCGTTCATCCACTCACTCACCGGGGTAACATCGCGTATCAGATCAAGGCTCTCCGGGACAACCGGATTGTAGCCGAAAACGGAGTTGATGACGGCCACTTCCGGATGCATGTCGCCCAGCCAGACGAGCCGATCCCGTTTGATCCCGTCCCAAAGGTAATCCTGCATGTTGAGGTGGACCGTCCAGGCGCCCACCTCCCATATTTTATTGAGTCGCTCGTCATTGCTGCGGAAGCTGCCGAGATATGGGATGTCCCGTATTTGCAGCACGGCGCGGATTTGGTCCGGGCGCACTTCACGCCCCTCGGGGTCGACGAAAGCGGCCCGGATCGCAGTCTTCGAGCCGGCCTTGGTGAAGCTGATCGGCGGCGGCTCGCCCTTCCCCAGCCAGACATCGCCCCATTGGGTGAGGCCGATCAGGATAGGGCGCAGGGACATTCCCATCGAAGAGAGCACATATTCCGGTCGCGCGCGCTTGCCGGGCACCTTGTAGGTCTTCTTGGTAAGCAGGCCTGCATCGACCAGGATCTTTAGCCGGCCAGACAGTACTGTACGCGGGCAGCCAAGCTCGGCCTGGAAATCATCGAACCGGCGCACGCCATACAGGGCCGCGCGCAGGATCAGCAGTGTCCAGCGATCGCCCACGATCTCAATGGTGCGCGCGAGATTGCAATTCTCGGGCGGAATGGGCGAACGGCGGGCAAGCGGAATCTGACTCATCTGCAACATTTGAAAGAGTTCGGAATCTAAATCCAGCGTCCCTTTCACGAAAAGGTCAGGGTTGTGTCATTCCATGGTCGCCATGGGGTGCGATCCGGCCCCGAGTGCCAGACAGTGTTGAGGACTTGTCCATGAAACGCCTGCTGTTCCTGCTGACTGCTGCGTCGATATTCGCCCTGCCGGGGTGCACAGCGCCGGGCGACCGGCCTGTGGCGGTATCCGCGCCCCAGGTGACAGCCGCAGCAGCCCCTGCCCTGTGGAATTTCGACGCCGCATCTGACGGCATTCGTGCCAGGTCTTGTGAGGCAAACGGAACGCCGAAAGACGGCCTCTTGCCATTGGAACTGGGTGTAGAGCCTCTGAATGCGCGGCAATCGGAAAATCTGGCCGGCCGCCTGCCAACAGGCGCGCGGCTCGCAGGGGCCTGGGAGTTGACCGCGGCAGATCCTAATTTCGGCGGTTTGTCCGGTCTGGCAATCGAAGATGGCCGTACGTTGCTGGCGGTCACCGATGCCGGCGGTTGGGTACGGATCGGGCTCGAGGACGGCGCGCCGGCAACGGCGGCCATCGGCTATCTGCGCGGCCCAGATGGCCGGTTCCTGACCGGCAAGTCCGAGAACGACGCCGAAGGCCTCGCCCTGCGCGAAGGAATTGCCCTGGTCAGTTTCGAGCGCGACTTCCGTATAGCCGCCTTTGCAATCGGCAACTGCGGGGCCTCTGCGAAAGCGGTGGAAATCGCTTCACTGCCGAGCGCGTTCGGAGGGCGCGAGATCGATCTGAATGATGGCCCGGAAGCACTCGCGCTGACGCCTGACGGCAACCTCCAGTTCGGTTTCGAAGGCGCTAAAGGCAGTGTGTCTCCGATCGGACATGTGCTCGCTTCCGGCGAGGCGTCCTGGTCCGGCAAACGGGCGGACAATCCGTCCGGCTTTGCCCTGGTGGCGATGGACGTGGTCAGTGTGCCCGGCGGCGAGACCCGCGAGATTTACCTTTACCGTGCCTTCGATCCCCTGCGCGGGGCGCGGTCCATGCTGGTCTGGGGCCCGGGCGAGACAAACCGGCTGACGCTGTCGCGCCCCTTGCTGACCGACAATTTCGAAGGTCTCGCTGCTCAACTGCTGGAAACCGGCGAACTTCGCCTCTGGATCGTTTCCGATAACAATTTCTCGAAATTGCAGCGCACCCTCATCTATGCCTTCGACATCGCCCTCTAAAACAAGCCCTTCCCACAACCCTTGCGGCCCACTACATTAGTAGCTCACAAGGGCTGCGACGCGCGCAGGGACTGATCTCCAGCGACCTTAATTTCCATCAGGGAGTTGGCACTCTGGTTCGGGCTGTGGCCCGGGCTCACCTGGCACCCACCTAGTCTCTAGGTCGATGGGAGTGAAATGTGCCCGGCGGCGATTGCGGTTCTTGTGTCCCTTCTTCGGTGACGGCGCCCGAAAGCCTCGCTAGAAGGCCCCATGACCATCGAAGACGACAAGACGAACCTGCGCCACCGCATGCGCACCTTGCGCGCCGAAGCCGCTGCGCGCGATCCTGACGCGGCCGAGAAGCTCGCCGCGATATTCCCGATGAAGCTGTTGGAGCGCTACGGGCAAGTGGTCTCGGCCTATCTGCCGATCAACGAAGAACTCGATCCCATGCCACTTCTGGACCGGCTGGCACGCGCCGGCGCCGAGACCTGCCTGCCGCGCATGACACCCGATGGCATCAGCTGGCGGCTCTGGTCGCCCGGCGAACCGCTGGAACGGCGCGGCTTTGGCCTGTCCGAGCCACCGGAAGACGCACCCGAAGCAACGCCGACGCTTGTGCTCACCCCCCTTCTCGCGTTCGATACGCAGGGAAACCGGCTCGGTTATGGCCGAGGACACTACGATAGTGCCCTGTCAGCGCTGCGCGCCAGGGGTCGGGCCTTCGCCTGCGCTGTCGCCTACGCCGCCCAGCAGATTGACCGGGTGCCAGCCGAGCCGCATGACCAGCCGCTCGACTGGGCAGTTACGCCGATCGGCTCAGTGCCGCTGTTCATGATGCGCAACCGGGCAGCACTCACGACGCCTGCTCCTGACGACGGCTCGGCTGCCTGAACCCTCTCCCGCGTTGGCGCAGTTTTTGCTGGTTAGCAAAGCGTTAACGCGGGAGCCCGGGTCTTGGCCGAGCATAAACCAAACATCGCTGAGCCCTGGCGCCGTGCCGATCGCGGCGCGGACGCCCTCGTGCTGGCGAGTTGGCTATTGGTTCTCGGCTTGAGCGTCCTTTTCGCGCGTCCCGCGGCGGTGCCGGCAGCGACCCAACCTGAGACTGTATTGGCGAGCAGCGAGCCAGCCATGGTAAACGCCGGGCCGGATTTCTTTCCTTACGTCCGCCCAGGAACGCCGGCGCCGACAGTGGCCGAAATCAAGCTATGGGTGCCGGAACAGAAGTCCAGATCTGGCGGTTTCTTCACGCGTCTCGGCTCACCCGAACGCGACCCGGTCTTCTTTGCCTCGCGCCATGGCAACGCCGATAGCTTCTATGGCGGCGACTGGAAAGCCGAAAACATCGCGGCCCGCAGCGGCGGCGCCTTCCTCGAGGTACGCCGCGAACAGAGCGGCGGCCTGCCCTATACGGCAGCTGAGATGCAATCCTCGGAGACCTATCGCTACGGCCGTTACGAGACGATCATGCAGCCGGCGAGCGGCTCAGGCCTCGTCACGGCCTTCTTCACCTATACCGGCCCCTGGTTCGGCGACCCGCACGATGAAATTGACATTGAATTCCTCGGCTCTGACACGACCAAGATCCATTTCAACTACTTCAAGAACGGCAAGAGCATCAAACCGGCGACTTTCGATCTGCCCTTCGACGCCGCCAGCAAGCCGCATCTCTACGCTTTTGAATGGCGCCCGGACGGGATCACCTGGTTCGTCGAGGGCGAACCCGTCTACGCCACGGAGCCCGGTGACAAGGGCATCCCGGTCGCGGCCGGCAAAGTGATGTTCAGCGCCTGGACGGGCAAGCCGATGATGGCAGGCTGGCACGGCCAGCCCGTGTTCCGCGACGGCGCCGGAGCGCAGTTCAACTGCGTCTCGTTCACGCCGCTTGGCCACGATACGCCCAAATGCAGCGATACCTACGCCCGCAGCGCGGGCACCAGTTCAACCGGCGCGCGCTGACCCAGGGTCAGCCCTTAGCGTCTCGGGCAACTTCTTCGCGGGCCACTGGCAGCAGGCGGGCGAGTTCTTCCTTGATCTGGGCCTCGGTGCGGGTGATTCCCGCCGCCGTCAGGTCGCCCAGCACCTTCCGGATGACGTCTCCGTCGCCGGCTTCCTCGAGATCGGCGATCACGACACTCCTGGCATAGTCTTCAGCATTGGCGCCGCTGACGCCCATCAGGCTGGCCGCCCATAGGCCCAGGAGCTTGTTGCGACGCGCCGTGACGCGCATCTGCGTCTGCTGGTCCATGGCATACCGGGCTTCCTCAGCGCGTTCACGATCGTCGAATGAGCTCATGGGAGTACCCTCTTCTGCGGCAGGTGTTGTTGGATAAAGGGCCATATAGGTGCGGGGGCGGCATGTTCGCAATAATTGTTTCTGCCCCCGACTTGGCGTAACAGTCGCGCCTTCAGGGATGCTCACCGGTGATTCCGCCGGCCCGGACACCCCTACGGACTGCAGGAAGGGCCGGATAAAGATGAGCAAACGGCGCATCGTCTATGAGGGAAAAGCGAAAATCCTCTATGAGGGGCCGGAACCCGGCACGCTGATCCAGTACTTCAAGGACGACACAACGGCCTTCGATGCCCAGAAGAAAGCCGTGCTCGACGGCAAGGGCGTGCTGAACAACCGCATCAGCGAATTCATCATGACCCAGCTGAGCGCCATCGGCATCCCGACGCACTTTATCCGCCGCCTCAACATGCGCGAGCAACTGATCCGCAAGGTCGAGATCATCCCGCTTGAGGTTGTCGTGCGCAACATTGCCGCCGGCTCGCTGTCGACCCGCCTCGGCATGCCGGAAGG
>JBGTKN010000096.1:0-22513 GCA_041744615.1 Hyphomonas sp.
CGGGAGAATCTCCGGCACGCGTGCCAAGGCGGCGTCCAGTTCTCGCGCTTCGGCAAGCGCACGTCCAAAGCGTGCAGGCTGCGCAGCGAGCAGCGCTTTCGCGCCCGCGCGTTCGGCCTCCGGAAACGCGGATGGATCAGCGCCCCAGGCCTCAATGAGTTCAATCAGCCGATCTTCGGTCATGGGCTGGTTCTCCTTTCCAGCAATTGCGCGCGCAAGGTTCGCCGCGCGCGGGCGAGCAGGCTTTCGAGGGCTTCGACGCTGACCTCGAGGATTTCGGCCGCCTCGGCCTGTGAGTGTCCCTGCAAAGCGCAGAGCGTCAAGGCGGCGCTCTGACGTTCCGGAAGCGCGCCGATGGCGTCTTCGATAGCGGTGACACGCTGTATCTGGTCAAGCGCGTCATGCGGGGCCATGCCTGTATCGGCC
The DNA here is from genome assembly GCA_041744615.1 of Hyphomonas sp. Taxonomy (GTDB): domain Bacteria; phylum Pseudomonadota; class Alphaproteobacteria; order Caulobacterales; family Hyphomonadaceae; genus Hyphomonas. Next base: position 427 of record JBGTKN010000096.1, read on the forward strand.
TCGTCCGGCAGTTCGCCCGGCAGCGATTCCTTGTGCTTGCGCAGCCGGTCATAGCAGAGGTTCAGCGCGACCCGGTGCAGCCAGGTAGAGAATTTCGCCCGCGGCTCCCAGCCGGGCAGCGCTTTCCAGGCGCGAAGAAAAGTTTCCTGGGTCACGTCTTCTGCCTCCACCCGGTCGGCCAGCATTCGCGTCGCGAGGCCGAGAACGCCGGGACTGTAGCGATTGACAAGGGCACGCACCGCAGCCGGATCGCCCGCTGCGGCACGTGTGATCTGGTCAAGGTCAGACGTGAAAGCCACGCAGAAGCGTCTAGCCGATTCCGGACCGGAAACCCGAGAAACAATTGCAGGGGGGGCGCAAATGTCTCTGCCTGGCTCCGGCCCGGTTCCGTTGTGCTTATTGCTCGGCCGGCTTGTCCCGCCATTTGCCGCGGCGCTCCTTCATGCTGGCTTTGGCCGCTTCCACTTCGGCGGCAGAGATGGTGCCGTCACCGTCCGTGTCGAACTTGTTGAAGTGCTCAAGGCGGTGAGCGGTGTATTCCACCAGGCTCCAGCGTCCGTCATTGTTCGCGTCGACGGCCGCAAAGCGTTCGGCGGACTTGGCTTCCATCTTTGCCTTGCGCTCTTCTTTCTTGGCCTTCCAGGCTTCGGCTTTTGCCGGATCAGCGTCAGCCTTCGGTGCGCGCGGCTCCTTGGCGGCACGTTTCTCTGCCCACTTCTCCTTCATTTCGGCACGGCGGGCTTCGTGGCCGGCTTTCAGTTCAGCCTGCGTCAGGAACCCGTCAGCGTTCGTGTCAAGCTTGGCAAAGGACGCGGCGGCGGCACCTTCGGCTTCGGCGCGGGTCACGGCGCCGTCACTGTTGGTGTCGAGCATTTCGAAATGCTTGCCACCGCCTTTATGGCCGCCGGCGTGGGCAACCATGGGTGCGGCCAGCGCGAGTGTCAGCGCCGAGGCCGCTGCGAGCGTGAATTTCTTCATGAATGATCTCCTAATTGATCCCAGCGTTGATGAAACGGGGGCGGGTCAGGATTCCGTCGCGGGCAGGTGCAGTTTTTGCACAGCAAGGGCATGAACACGGGCCTTTACGCCCGCGAGGCGGGCTTCAAGACCGTCGAAGTCTTCTTCGCCGGCCGCCCGGCACATGCGCGCTTTCAGGCCTTCCGGCATCGCAACATCGACAACGCCGCTGCCCAGCGCAAGACGCTGCAACTGCTGCATAGCGGAAAGCAGGTTGAGCGCCGCGCGCAGGAAACACCAGTCTTCGCTTTCCTCGCCGTCCGCATCGGCAAGGCCGGACAGCGCCATCCCCGTCCCCGGCCGCACGAGATCGGGCCGCGCGCGCAGCAGCATTTCCTGCTGAGCCATGAATTCGATATCGATGAGACCACCTTCGGCCATCTTGAGGTCCCATAGTCCGTTCCCGGCCTTTTCGCGGTAAAGCGTCTGGCGCATCTCGGAGACATCAACGGGGATCTGCTTGCGGCGCGGGCTGCGCGCGCGGGCGCAGATGGCATCGGCCGCAATCTGGTGCACGGCCTGGGCAAGCGAGTCGTCGCCGCAGATGAAGCGAAGCCGTGTCAATGCCATGTGTTCCCAGGTCCAGGCCTCTTCGTTCTGGTAATGGAGAAACGCGTCGAGCCGGACTGCTACGGGACCGGCGCGGCCGGACGGGCGCAGGCGCATGTCGACCTCGTAGAGTTCCCCTTCCGCCGTCGGAGCCGTCAGGCCGGTGATCAGACGCTGCGTCAGGCGGGTAAACCAGTTCTGCGCATTGTCCGCCGCCGAATCGTAGATCACGATCAGATCGAGATCCGAGCCCGCCGTCATTTCCTCTCCGCCGAGCTTGCCCATGCCGAATACCGCCCAACGTCCGGGCATGTCGCCATACCGGCGCGTGGTCTCGCGTTCACCGGCTGCGGCCATGTAGCGGATCGTTTCGTCTGCCAGGTGCGTCCACGCCCGCGCGGCGTCATCCGAGGCCATCAAACCGTGCAACAGGCGGTGTCCTGTCAGAAAGCTCTGCTCCCGGTGATACCGGCGCCAGTCGTCCAGCGCCGCATCAAAGGTTGCGGCCGCAGCGAAATCGGGTGCTCGGGGAATCGCATTGGAGACGAGCGCCTCCAGCAGGTCCGGTCGCCGCGCGAGAATGCGCGCGAGGCGCGGCGCAAGCGCAAGTGTCGCGACCAGGTCGGACAACAGATCAGGGCGGGCGAGAAGCATCGATAATGTCTGAACGCCGGAGGACAGGCCTTCGAAGAAACGTGAATACCAGAGGAAGGCTTGGTCTGGCTCGCCGGTCTCGCCCATTGCCTGCAGCATGCCGGGGAGAATGGATGTGAGCAGTTCCCGGCCGCGCGCGGTCCGCGTCGCTGGTACCCGGCCCCGGTGCCAGTTACGGATCGTGTCGATCGCCGAGGACGGATCGGAGAAACCCAGTCCCGACAGTGTTTTCACCGTACCCGGATCATCATCAACGCCGGTGAAGACCAGGTTGCCCAATCCATGCGTTGCGGCCGCGCGGTTTTCCTGCGCGAAGAGGGCGTCATAGGCCGCCTGAACCTGACGGCGGGTTTCCAGCAGGTCGCGGTCGAATTGCGCGAGCGCGCCGTAGCCGCAGAGATAGGCGAGGCTTTCGCGTTCGGCGGTGTCGGCGGGTACCGTATGCGTTTGCTCGTCCTGTCGCATCTGGATACGGTGTTCGACATTGCGCAGCGCGCGGTAGGCTGCGGTCAGCGTCGTGGCCGTTAAAGGCGCCACGACACCGGCGGCTTGCAGCGCCGACAGAGCCCCGAGCGTGGTATTGTCGCGCAGGGCCATGTCGCGCCCGCCAAGGATAAGTTGCTGGGTCTGAACGAAGAACTCGATCTCGCGGATTCCGCCCGGCGCGAGTTTCACGTCCGGCGAGCACGCGTCAAAATCATTGGCGCCGACTTTCGTATTGATCATCCGCTTAATCGCCTGGATGTCGCCGATCGCCCAATAGTCGAGATTCCGGCGCCAAACGAAAGGCTCCATGTGCGTCAAGAACTTCGCAGCCGCCGCGCGGTCGCCAGCGGCGGGGCGACCCTTGATCCAGACCATCCGTTCCCAGTTCTGGCCGACGCCCTCGTAATAGAGTTCCGCCATCTCTGTAGACACGGCGACCGGCGTGGAACTGGGGTCCGGTCGCAGGCGCAAGTCGGTGCGGAACACATAACCGCCTGCCGTGATCTCATCCATGATTTTGACGACATCGCGCACCACACGCTGTGCCGCTTCGCCGGGGTCGCGGGCACCGCCATCGAAACGGCTGCGCTCATAGAAAGCGGCAATGTCGATATCGCTCGAATAGTTGAGTTCGAAAGCACCCATCTTGCCGAGCGCGATGGCGAACAGGCCATCTCCCTTGAGGCCGCGGCTCGCCAGCGCCACACGAAACGCCGCCTCGAGACAGTCCACCGCGAAGCCGGTCAGGCCGTGTGTGACGTCCATCACATCCCGTTGTCCCGAAAGGTCGTCCCCAGCAAGCGACAAGTGTACGGCCAGTTTGGCAGACCTGAGTGCCGCCATGGCCTCGCTAATAGGCGTCTCGTCCGGCAGGGCCTGCACGGCGGCCCGCGCCGAACCAAAGCGGACTCCGGCACCGCGCTCGCGCAGGCGGCGGAGATAGGGCGCATGCGGTTCGGCTGCCCTCAGGGCGGCTTCGCAATCTGAGGCAATCGGGCGGATGTCCAGCATCCCTGACGCTTAGCCGACACCGCGCAACTGGACAAATCCTAAGCGGCGCAACGCCTGCGCGCACGTCGGGAGCCCGTGAGCGCTGACATCGCGTCGCCAAGGCCGGTTTCGGACGCCGGCAGGATTTGCTATCTGGCAGGCATGAAAACCCTGCTTGCTGCCGCCTTCATCGCCTTGCTCGCTGAAACACCTCTCGCGGACCCCGCTGCCGAAGCGCGCGCCCAGAACCTGATGCGCGAGATCCGCTGCGTGGCGTGCGAGAATGAGCCGGTGTCGCAATCCTCGGCCGCGATCGCCGAGGACATGCGTGTGCGAATTCGCGAAATGGTAAACGAGGGCGCGACCGACGCTGAGGTGCGCGACTGGTTCGTAAGCCGATATGGGGACTTCGTGCTGTTCCGCCCCCCGGCGCGGGACGCTTCGGACTGGCTGCTCTGGGGCTTGCCCTTTGCGCTGCTGGCTACCGGGGCGATCACCGGGCTGATCCTGGCGCGGAAATCGGGCTCGAAAGCCACCGAGATCGAGGCCGAAGACGTCTGAACCCGCACAGCTGGCAGGCCGGCAAGCGGTTCAAATCCTGCCGAAACCACCTAACTGTCTTTTAATGACCACATTACCTGTGGCATGTTTATGTTTGTCCCAGCTGCCGGAAACGGCGGCGATTTCAGTTGTTTGGAGCGCTTGATGAGCAAATTTGGAGTTTCGGCCCAGGCGATGCTGGCGGCCGTGTTTGGTGCGGCGATCATGGGATCTGCCATCGCCGTTCCAAAGTTGCTTGCACCCGAAGCGGGCGCCCAGCCGATCGCCATCCAGGCCCCTCCCGGCGCACCCCTCAGTTTTGCTGACCTGATCGAGAAGGTCGAGCCGGCTGTTGTTTCGGTGAACGTCGTCTCTACGCAGGACCTCAACAATCTCGGCGATATGGACCAGTTCTTCGAACAGTTCCGCGGCATGCCGGGCCTCGAGGACTTCTTCCAGCAGCGCCGCGAGCAGCAGGAGCAGCAGAGCCCTCGTACCCGCGAGGCGCGCTCGCTCGGCTCGGGCTTCTTCATTTCCAAGGATGGCCTCGTCGTCACCAACAACCACGTGATCGACCGCGCCACCCAGATCCAGATCGTGATGAGCGACGGGCGTGAGCTCGACGCCGAACTCGTCGGCACCGATCCGCTGACTGACCTCGCCGTCGTCCGCGTCAAGCAACCGGGGCCTTACCCCTATGTGCAGTTCGGGTCGTCCCAGGACATTCGTAAAGGCGACTGGGTCGTCGCGCTGGGCAACCCGTTCGGCCTCGGCGGCACGGCAACCGCCGGCATCCTGTCCGCTGGCGGCCGCGAGCTTGGTGCAGGAAGCCCGTACACAGACTTCCTGCAGATCGACGCGCCGATCAACCGAGGCAATTCCGGAGGCCCGACCTTCGACCTCAAGGGCAATGTGATTGGCGTCAATTCGCAGATCCTCTCGCCCACCGGGGGATCTGTCGGTATTGGCTTCGCCATTCCAGCGGAACTCGCCAAGGAAGTCACCGACACCCTGATCCAGAACGGCCGTGTCTCACGCGGCTGGCTGGGCGTCCAGATCGGCGACCTGACACCGGAATTTGCGGAAGCTCTCGGCATCGAAGACGTCAAGGGTGCGCTAATCGCCGACGTCACCTCCGGCAGCCCCGCAGAGCGTGCGGGTCTTAAGCGCAATGATATCATCCTGTCGGTCAACGGCCAGAAGGTCACCGATTCGACGTCCACAACTCGGATCGTCGCCAAGCTGATCGCCAATACGCAGAACAAGTTCGACATCCTCCGTGATGGCAAGGCGCAGACCATCAACGTCACGGTCGGCGAACGCCCGGCTGACCCGAGTGCAGTCAATCCCGCAGCCGGTGGGCGTGGCAACCAGCCCGACTCCAGCTCGCCCTCCGCAATTCCGGGCAAGCTGCTGCCGGAGTTCGGCGTGCGACTGGCGCCGATGGATGAAGCGACTCGCACGGCTCTCGGCTTGCGTGTCGGAGACACCGGCCTCGCCATCACCGAAGTCGTAAAGGACGGCATCTTTGAAAAGGCAGGTTTCGAGCCGGGCATAATCGTCCTCGAAGCGAACGGTCGGCCGGTGCCGACCGTGGACGCGTTCGAGCGCGCCGTCGCCGAAGCCCGCGCGGCCAACCGGTCGAAAGTGCTGCTCGCACTCCGCGTTGGTCAGATCACGAACTACCGCACTATCGATCTTCCCAAGTAACCCCAGCGTTTATGGAGCCCAGGATGGCGGATACACTTCACCATCGTTCCCTCAAGGTCCTCGTGATCGAGGATGACAACGAGATGGCCAATTTCATCGAGAAGGTTCTCGGTGACGCAGGCCACGACGTCGAGTGCGCCCGCGATGGCGCCGCCGGGCTCGCCCGGGCCCGCGCCACCGAGTTTGATGCATTGGTGATCGACCGGATGCTTCCGGAGAAAGACGGCCTGACGCTGATTAAGGAGTTCCGCGATGCCGGTGGCACCACGCCGGCATTGTTCCTTTCGGCACTTGGCGACGTCCAGAACAAGGTTCAGGGCCTGAAGGCCGGCGCCGAGGATTATCTCGGCAAGCCCTTCATTCCAGCGGAGCTCGCCGCCCGCGTCGAGGCCCTTGGCCGCCGCACCAGCAGTGAACCGCAGGTTACGACCCTCAAGGCGGGCGACCTGGAAATGAACCTTCTCACCCGGAAAGTGACCCGTTCGGGCAAGAAGATCGACCTGCAGCCGCGCGAATTTCGCCTGCTGGAATACCTGATGCGCCATGCCGGCCAGGTCGTGACCCGCACCATGCTGCTCGAAAAGGTATGGGACTATAACTTCGATCCCCAGACCAACGTCATCGATGTGCACGTCTCGCGACTGCGCGCGAAGATCGACAAGGACTTCCCTGAGGCACTGCTGCAGACCGTGAGGGGCGCGGGTTACCGTTTGCAGGGCTAGACGGGGCCCATAGGGGCTGGCACCTAGGCGCCGATGAAACTGCCGTCCCGTTTGCCGGCCTGGCTGACCTATCAGAAACTGGCCAGATTGCCCGCGCAGATCGCGCGGCGGTTGCCGCAATTGCCGGAAGACATCCAGTTTCCCATCCCGGAACGCGTACGCAAGGCGATGCCCGTGTTCGTGCGTACGACAACGTTCAAGCTGGCCCTGCTCTACAGCTTGATGATCGCTGCCTTTTCCGGCGCACTGCTCGCCTATCTCTATTACTCAACGGTCTATTATATCCGCATCGAGTCCGAACGGCGTATCACGGTCGAGTTCGAACAGCTCGCCAACGCCTATTATACGGGCGGCATGGAGCGCCTCAGCCAGTCCGTGTTCGAACGGATGACGCTGTCAGGCTCTCCGTTCTATTACTATCTTGAGGACACTTCGGGCCGGAAGATCGCCGGGCACTTTCCGCGTCTACCGGACGACCCGCCAGAGTCCGGCATGAAGACCGTCTATTTCGATTTTGAACTTCCCCAGTCGGACGGCTCGAAAGTGCTGCGACCTGCCGCTGGACGGATCGTGCGACTTCGGGACAATGGTGGCGCGCTGATGGTGGCCTTCGACACCGCCCAGCAGACGGTCATCGTGGACCGTATACAGAGCGCAATCCTGGTCGCTGCCCCGGTCGCGCTGATTCTCTCCCTGTTTGGCGGCGTGCTGATCACGCGCGGAGCCGCCCGGCGCGCCGAGGAACTTGCGAAGACGGCCGAAGCGGTGATTGGAGGCGAACTCAGCCGTCGCGTTCCTGTGCGTGGCACCGGAGATGAATTCGACCGCCTCGCTCAACGCATCAATGCGATGCTCGACCAGATCGGCAAACTCGTCGAGGCTTCGCAGAACACCGGCAACGCAATCGCGCATGACCTGCGCTCGCCGCTGACGCGCCTGCGCAACCGGCTGGAAATAGCCCTGACCAAGCCGATGACGGAAGAGGCCGCGAGCACCACGCTCGGTGAAACGGTCGAAGAGGTGGACCGGGTACTCGACACGTTCAACGCCATCCTCCGCCTCGCCCGGCTTGATGCGGGTACGGAAGGCTTGCGCGTCCGGATGGACCTCAGCGAAGTCGCCGAGGAACTGGCCGAACTATTTGATCCGGCGTGCGAGGAAGGGGGTCTCAGCTTCCGCAGTCAGATCACCCGCAATCAACTCGTGCTAGGCGACCGCGAACTGATTGGTCAGGCGATCTCGAACCTGATCGACAATGCCATCAAGTACACACCGAAAGGTGGTTCCATTTCGCTCAGTGTGACGCGCGGCCCCGAGACCATGATCGATCTCACCGTGGTCGATACCGGTCCGGGCATCCCGGAGTTCGAGCGACCGAAAGTGGTCGAACGGTTTCATCGGCTCGATTCGGCGCGCACGCAGCCGGGGTCTGGCCTCGGGCTGTCGCTCGTGCAGTCGGTCGCAGACCTGCATGGTGGAGAGCTCGTGCTGTCCGACGGAAATGGTCCGAAGGATTGCCCCGGCCTCAAGGCAACTCTGAGGCTTCCGCGGGCCTGACGGCGCGCCGGGACGGCCAGAGGCCGAGCAATCCGCCGAGGCCGATCAACGCGACACCGAGATACAGAACATCGACTAGCGGATTGAAATAGATGCGAAATACCCAGCGGGATTCGCCGTCCACTTCGCGCGCCTCACCCAGCGCCGCATACAGATCACCTGTGCCGGTCTTGTGGATTGCAGTCTCGGTCGTCGGCATTGCGGCCGCGGGATAGAAGCGTTTCATCGGCGTGAGGATTGCCGTCTGGCCATCGCGGCGCGCGGTCAGAACGGCGCGGTCGGCGTACCAGTTCGGCCCTTCAATTGAGCGTACCTCGTCCAACGTGATCGACCAGCCGGCGACTTCGCCGGATCCACCCTCGGGCAAGGCGAGCGTCGCCTCATAGCGGCCGGTGGTTTCGACGACTGCTCCGATCACGAACAATCCCAGCCCCAGGTGCGCCAGCGTCATCGACCAGACGCGTCGCGGCAGCTTGAAAATGCGGCCCGGCGTGATGGCGCGCCGTTTCAGTTCCCACAACGCACCGCCCACCAGCCAGACGCCCACCGCAATACCGAATGCGGCGCCGACCGGAATGTCGAGTGGGCCGACGCCAAGCAGCACGAACAGTAGCACGAGGCCTGCCCCGCCCACCGCCCAGCGCAGCCAGCCTTTCACATCCGCCTTGCCCCAGGCCCAGGACTGCACGACGGGTAGAAGGATCAGGATCAGCGTCAGGATCGGCACGAAGGTCAGATTGAAATACGGTTCACCGACTGAAATCGTCCGCCCGAACGCTTCGGCGATCAGCGGGAACAACGTGCCGAGCAGCACAGTCAGCGTCGCCACGATCAGCACGACGTTATTAGCCATCAGCGCGCCTTCGCGGCTGATCAGCGTCCAGGGCTTGCCACCTTCCAGCTTCGGCGCGCGCCACGCATAAAGGCCAAGCGCAAAGCCGCCATAGGCGAGTAAGCCCAGGAGCAACAGCGTCCCGCGCTCGGGATCGACCGCAAAGGCATGAACCGAAGTCAACACGCCTGAACGCACGAGGAACGCGCCAAGGATCGAGAACAGGAAGGCGAGCACTGCGAGCAGCGCAGTCCAGGCGGCGAAGCCTTCGCGCTTTTCGGTGACGACAATCGAATGCAGCAGCGCTGCGCCGATCAACCAGGGCATCAGAGAGGCGTTTTCTACAGGGTCCCAGAACCACCAGCCGCCCCATCCGAGTTCGTAATAGGCCCAGTAGGAACCTAGCGCGATACCGAAGGTCAGCGGTGCAAAGGCGGCGAGCGACCAGACACGCGCTTCCTTCGCCCAGACACGGTCGATGCGGCCTTCCATAAGGCCCGCCGCCGCCAGCGCGAAGACGAAGGAATAGCCGACATAGCCGAGATACAGCATCGGTGGATGGATCGCGAGCGCGGGGTCTTGCAGCAGCGGGTTCAGACCCGCGCCCTGGAATGGCGCAGGGTCCAGCCGGAGAAAAGGCGAGGACGCCAACAACAGATAAGACAGCGCCCCGGTGGCCAGCAAACCTTGCACACCCAGTGCGCGCGCTTCGAACAATTCTCGGCCTGTGCGCATCATCGCCGCCGCTGCGGCGCCGAAGCCGAGCGTGACCAGACACCACATCGCCATGGAGCCCTCATGGTTGCCCCAGGCGCCGGCGATCTTGTAGACCATCGGTTTCAGCGTATGCGAATTGTTCTCGACCAGCGCTACGGAGAAGTCCGACGTCACAAAGGCATTGATGATCGTCAGGAAAGACAGCGCCATCAAGCCGAACGCGGCCACGGCGATCAGACCCGCCAACCGGCGTTCTCCGCGCAGGCCCAGCACACCCTGTGCGAGCGACAGTGCGAGCGCGAGGAAGGCCGCGAAATGGCCGGCTTCGATCATCCGCCCGCCTCAAGCGGTTTCAGCTCGCGCGGCTGGTAATTCTCGTCATGCTTGGCGAGCAGCTGTTTCGCCGTGAACGTACCGCTCTCGTCGAATGTTCCAGTGGCCACCACGCCCTGCCCTTCGCGAAACAGATCCGGTGCAACGCCGGTGAAGCGCACCGTGATCGTGCTGGGGCTGTTGTCGATGACGGTGAACTGCATGGTTGCGCCGCCATCGGCGTAGGTCAACGTACCCGGCTCGACCCAGCCGCCCACCTTCACTTCCCGGCCCGGGTCTGGCAGGCCTTTCTCGGCGAGCACTTCAGGCGTGTAGAACAGGTTGGCATTCTCGCGCAGGGCGAAGAAGGCCAGAACAGCCGCGCCGAGGACAAGCAAGGCGGCAATGCCGAAGGTATAGAGGCGTCTCGTACGGGCTCGCATCCGGATGGTATAGGGCGCGCCGCTCGCTTTGGGGAGTGCGGCAATGCGGCGGGCTACTGCGGCGCGGCAGCATCGCCCTGCTCGCCAATCGCATCGATCATCACCCGGAATCGCTCGCGGCGCGGGTCATCTTCCGGCAGGCGCGCGTAAATGTACCGCATCGCCTGTTCGGCCTTCACCTGATCGCCTGCCTGGGCCGCGCCCATGGCAGCAAACATGCCGGCCCGCACCTGCGTCTCGTCCAACTGGTAGGCGCGCGCATAGAGGCGCGTCGCATCCGCGCTTATTGCCCCGTCACTGAGTTCGACCAGCACATCCGACAGCGCGACCAGCGCTGGGACAAAGTCCTCGTTACGGCGCAGGGCTGACTGAAAGGCCCGCAAGGCATCTTCTGGCCGGCCCTGTGCGCGCAGCATCTCGCCGATGAAGAAATGCGGCTCCGGCGCGGCCGGTTGATCCTTCACTGCCTGTTCAAGACGCGAGAGCAGTTCGGCGGGCGACAGGGATTGCGGATCGGTCGCGACTTTCTGAGCGAGCGCGGCCTGGCGTGCGCTCATGGGCTGGTCGCCAGAACCCGGCTGTCCGACAAACAGATAGCCCGCGACGCCAACCGCGAGACAGGCGCCGAGGATCAACCAGTTGCCGCGGGAAAGCGAGAGAGACGTCATGGGCGCGGGAACCTGAGTGTGGCGCTGAGGCCGCCCAATGCAGCCACGCCGAGTTCGAGCGTGCCCTTATGCAGTTCGGCGAGTTCCTTGACAATCGACAAGCCCAGCCCGGTGCCGGGCGTCGTCTCGTCGAGGCGAACGCCGCGTTTCATCGCCGCTTCGCGCTCTTCGCCCGACAGGCCCTTGCCGTCATCTTCCACCGTGATGGTCAGGCCCCTGGCCGTCTCCTGCACGCTGACCTTCACTTCGCTGGATGCCCATTTGCAGGCATTGTCCATGAGGTTTCCGATCATCTCCTCGAAATCCTGCTGCTCGCCCCGGAAGATAGCGGCTGCGCTGCCCTCGACGGTGACTTCGATGCCCTTGGCATCAAACAAACGGTTCAGAAGGCGGGCGAGGCCGTCGATCACCGGGCGGACATCGGTCCGCGCACCAATGGTTTCGGCCCGCGCCGCCATCCGGGCGCGCTTGAGGTAATGCTCGACATTTGTCTGCATCGCGGTGGCTTGCCGGCGCACGACATCGTCCAGCTGCGACTGTCCGGACGCCTCGTTCTTGAGCACGGCGAGTGGTGTCTTCAACGCATGCGCCAGATTGCCGACATGCGTGCGGGCGCGTTCGACCACTTCCCTGTTATGCTCGATCAGCTTGTTGAGTTCTTCCGTCAACGGACGAACCTCCGACGGATAATCCCCACCGAGCTTCTGCGATTCGCCCTCGCGCACTTTCGCAATGTCCGCCTGCAGGCGCGACAGCGGGTTCAGGGAATATCGGATGCCGAGAAGCATCGCCGCAAACACGCCGCCGAACAGTGCGATCATCGTGCCCAGCAGGAGGTTGCGGAACTCCGTCGCCGAAGCATCATTTGGCGAGCGATCGGCAGCCGCGACCAGGATCAGCGGCGTGGCGCGGTTCTCGATCAGGATGGCCTGCGCCGCCACACGCGAGCGCTGATCGGCCGGGCCATCATAGTTGCCGAACTGGGTAAGCCCGGGCGCCTCCGCCGCTCGGGCGATGAGCTCGGGCGTGATCGGCACGTCCTCGTCCCAGAGGCTCTTGGAGCGGAAATCGCCGGCGATACTCCCATCAGGATTGATACCGACCACCGCCCAGTACTGACCGGAATACTGCGTCTGGAACCTGACATCGCTGGGAAAGAAGTCCCGGTCGGTATTGGTGATCCGGCCATCTGTAAGGAAAGCGTCCTCGCGAATAAGTTCGCGCGACAGGGTCACCAGGGTTTCCTGCAGGTCGCGCTCCAGAAGCGCCAGCGTCTGCGCGCGGTAAATGGCTGACAGCGCCAGCGCGCCGCCGATAAGCACGAAAAGACCCCAGATGGCGGCCGCAATCGTGATGCGGCGGGCCAGCGAAACGCTGGACCAGCGGTCAATCAGGCTCTTGTGGGGCGTGTCGACAGCCTCGCTCATTGAGGCGGTTTAGCCTTTAATCGCGTCAGCCCGCAACGCGGGCATCCTCGTCCGGCACGATCAGTCGGTATCCGAGGCCGCGTTCGGTCTGGATCCGGTCCTGGCCGATCTTACGGCGCAAGCGGCCGATGAAGACCTCGATCGTATTGGAGTCGCGGTCGAAATCCTGGTCGTAGATGTGCTCGACCAGCTCCGTGCGCGGCACGACCCGGCCCTGATGGTGCATCAGATATGAGAGCACACGGTACTCGTGAGCGGTCAGCTTGATCGGCTCACCGTTGACCGTTGCCCGAGCGGCGCGGGTATCGACCATGAGCTTGCCGCATTCGAGCGTTGCCGCTGAATGTCCCGTCGCCCGGCGCAGCAGGGCCCGCAGTCGCGCGAGCAGCTCTTCGGTGATGAAGGGCTTGGTCAGGTAATCGTCAGCGCCGGCATCGAAGCCCGCCACCTTCTCGCTCCACTGGTCGCGTGCGGTGAGAATCAGTACCGGGAATGCCTTGCCCTCTTTGCGCCAGCTTTTAAGCACGCTGACACCGTCGATCTTCGGCAGGCCGAGATCGAGGATCACCGCATCATAAGGCTCGGTCTCGCCGAGGAACTGGCCGTCTTCGCCATCCGCCGCTAGATCTACCGCATAGCCTGCCTGAGACAGTGCGTCGGCCAGCTGGCGGCGCAGATCTGCATCATCTTCGACGACAAGTATTCTCATTTAGTACAGCCTCTTTATCATTCGTTCGCGTCGTCAGCCGCCACGCCGATTAATTATCGCACCTGTTTGCGCGTCAACCGTAACATGGACCTTGCGACCGTCATCGGTCAGCCAGTCGATTTCGTAAACCGCGCCGCCGGAGTCTTTCGAATAGAGGTCGGCGCCCAGCTGGTAACCACCGTATTCACGCTTCAGCGCCTGGAAGATCCTGCTGAGCGGAACCGTGCGGCCTTCCTTGACCGCTTCGCGCGCCTGGCCCGGCGAGAACTGGTTGCCCCAGCCCTGATCCTGGCCTTGCGCCATCTGGCCGAAGTCCCATTCCGAACGTTCGCTGCCACGATCCCGGTCGCGATCACGATCCCGGTCCTTGCCCTGCGCCAGGGCGCCGGGGGCGAGCATCAGGCCGATTGCGGCGAGCAGGGCGAGGGTGCGTTTCATAAGGCTCCATATGACGGCGAGGCTCTGAACACGAAGTGAATGGCACAGTTCATCTGCAGTCAGCTTACGGAGCGTCCCCGCGGAGCGCCTGTATAGCACCGCCAGAAAACCTGAAAAGCAGTTTTATTTCAATAGCTTGCGACCAATCGCACAGCCACTCGCCCTGTTCCTGCGGGCTGGGACCTCGACCACAACTTTCGCCCACACACCACAGGGCCTCACAAGTCCATTTCCGGTGGCACAGGTCAAAGTCGCGAGTCAGTTATCTCGACATCCGCGTATTGCCAGACATCCTTGAAATGGTGGCGCAGGTGCATCGCCTCTTCAGTCTCGCCCTGTTTCTCTAGCGCCCCGGCAAGGCCGGCCATCGACCAGCCATTGTGCGGATACTCTTCAAGATCGCGCCGGTAGACTGCCTCGGCATCCGGATAGCGCTCTGCCTTCATCAGTGCTTCGCCTAGCGACTGCCTGGTCGGATAGTACCAAAACGGCGGCTCAGTATAGGGCAAGGCATCCTGAAGTTCGACCGCCTGTTCAAACTGGGCGATGGCCTCATCCGCATCCCCACGCGCATTGGCCATCTCACCGAGAAGCAGCCTGTCTGCAATATTCAGTAAATGGCTCGCCGGATAGTCGTTGTTGTCCATGAACTGTATCTGCACCGAATCCTTCATTCCAGACAGCTCGGCCTGCTCGGCGGCGGCGAGATCGGGTTGGCCCGACCGCGCAAAGGCAACGCCCCGTGCGTAGCGCCAGATCGCGTTGGAGTAATCGAGATCGGCAGGTGGCGCATCCATCTCAAGGATGTCGTTCCACTTACCGAATTGTACGTGCGCCAGCATCGGAACGGTCTTGAAGAACTCGATGGTCGGGAATTCCCTGATCTGTTCGATCCGTACATTGTCGGCAAGCTTTTTCGCGGTCTCAAGCGCGAGCGCGCTCTGCCCGGACATGCTGGCCGCCGCCCAGAGGAAGTGGATATTGTGCGGATAATAGAGCGCCGGGTAGAAACCCTGCGCATTGCACTGGGCAATATAGTCTTCGTCCACTTGCGCGGCCCGGATGTTCGCCTGCGCCGCGTCCTCATACCGCCCGACACGCCAGAAAATGTGCGCTGGCATGTGCACGAGATGTTCGGAACCGGGCACCAGTGTGTAGAGCCGGTCGGCCTCATCCTCGGCGCGTCCCGGGTCTGCCGACGCTTCCACCGCATGCAGGTAGAGGTGCAGCGCCAGCGGATGGTTGGGAGAACGGTCGAGGATGGTCTCGAGAGCGCTTATCACCTTCACCGTGTCCGGCTTCGGTTCTCCGTCTGCGGACCAATAGTCCCACGGCATCGTGTTCATCCACGCCTCGGCATAGATCGCCGCCGCATCGTCGTCGTGCGGGTGCGCGGCCACGTAAGCGCCCATAGCTTCCGCGTAAGCAATGTCCTGCGGCTCGCGAGGCGCCTCGAAGTCTGCACTGTAGCGGATTGCTAGCGCATCGATCAGCGCACCCTCTTGGGCGGTGGCCTTGTTCTTGAGGCTGATCGCTTTCTGGATGGCGGAGTAGGCTGATGCCCGGTGATCCGGCGACATGACTGCTTTGCCCCTGCTGGTCACGTTTATGTTCGGACCGGTTGCCAGAGCCTCGCCCCAGTAGCACATCGCGCAGTTCGGATCGAGCTTCTGCGCCGCCTTGAACGAACGGATGCTTTCGGCATGGTTGAACCCGAAAGCCAGCACCATGCCCTGGTCAAAGTATTTCTGCGCATCAGGGCTGGATGTGGTGATCGCCCGGTGGAAATCGCCCATTCCCTCGAACAAGGGCGCACCCGCCCTTTCCGCAAGTGACAATTCCGTCGCCGGCTCAGAATCCTGAGAGAACCATCCGTAAACGGTGCTGCAACCACAAAGGGCGGCCAAACCGACCGCCGCGAACAAGAATCTGGTTTTCATCTGATGCGTCCCCGTCACCAGGCCGCGCGGCAAGGGCGCGGCCCTTTGCTTTCCGATGCATCAGTTTATCGCGAATTATAAAGTCTGTTGAGTGCGACGTCGAAGTTTCCACTATCGTCCCTCGGCCCACTTCCTGAGGCTGTCATCGCGGGGGTCGCTGAGGACGATCTCGAGGCGAACATAAAGGTCGCCCGGCGGCGCCACCTGAACGCCTTTACCCTTGAGTCTCAGTTGCGCACCGGTGTTCGAACCTGCCGGCACTTTAAGCGAGACCGGCCCCGATGGTGTGCGCACTTCAACAGTCCCACCGAGCACCGCCGTTCGAAGGTCGACGCTCAGCGCCATTCGCAGGTCTTTACCGTCGCGCGTCCAGATCGGGCTGGACGCGACATCCACTTCCAGCAACGCATCGCCCGGCGCGCCGCCTGACGGGGATGCCTGTCCCTGGCTCTTGAGGCGAAGGGTCTGGCCGCTCGTGATGCCGGCCGGAATGTTCACATCCAGCGCGCTGCCATCTGCCATCGCCATGCGTCGCCGCGCGCCGGTGACGGCATCTTCGAACGCAATCTCGACCCGGTAGCGAATGTCCCTTCCCTTCTGCGGGCCTGGATTGCGGCGGCGCGCATTGCCCCCGAACATGCCTGACAGGATATCCTCGAACGGATCGCCCTGCGCGCCGAACGGGCTGCTGCCGCTTTCCCAGCGCCCTCCGCCGCCGGGATAGCCGCCACCGGCAAAGCCCTTGGGGTTGCCTTCGCTGTCGATCTCGCCGCGATCAAACTTCGCCCGCTTCTCGGTGTCGCCGAGAATCTCAAAGGCGCCGGACAGGCGCTTGAACTCTTCTTCCTTCACCTTGTCGCCGGGATGCTGGTCCGGGTGCAGGGTCTTGGCCTTGGCCCGGAAAGCCTTCTTGATCTCGGCCTCGGTGGCCGAGCGGGACACGCCCAGAATGGAATATGGATCGAGCGCCAAACCGGGGCTCCCTGCCGCGAAATCTCTTGCTCCCTTACAGGTAAGGTGATCCGGGCCCGATTGAAAGCCATGGACCCGTGCAGCCATCCGGCCGGATCCCGGCCACGAGCAGGGCGAGCGGGCGAATTTCCTAAAGGCCAGTTCGACTTCATCTGGGCTCTGCTCGCTCCGGCTGTCGCGATGGCCGAGAAGCTAACCCGCCGGATACGCCACCGGATCGGAACAGGCTGTTTTGGGGCAACTATTTCCCGATGCTTTGAATTATCGAGATAATTTTTTCGTGCTCCCCCAGGAAATGTAGGCACAAGTGGTTTGCTTGCGTCTCCAAATCTGCCATCACCCGCAGGCAAGAACGGACTAGACCGAAAGAGAGAAACTCCATGTCGGCCCGCGTTATCTCGATTGCCAACTCCAAGGGGGGGGTCGGCAAGACCACTACCTGTGTCAGCCTAGCCGAAGCCTTCGCGGCCGCCGGCATGCGTACACTCGTGATCGATCTCGACACCCAGGCCAACGCCTCTCTGCTGATCTTCGGTCATGCCGGCGACGAACACCTGTTCCAGGCGATCAACGACTATGCGACGATCTCTGACTGGCTGCTGGAGAATTTCTTCGCCGGTGAACAGCGCCGCCTATCGGAATTCATCGTCACCAATGCCAGCGACGTCACCTTCAAGGGCAAGCAACTCCCGCTCGACCTGATCCCTTCCTCCCCGCGGCTGCGCAAAACGGAACGCGAGCTGATTTACGAACTGACCGCCAAGGGTTACGCGATGGAGGCCCTTCAGAATCAGGTCGGCAAGCGCTTGCGCGACGACCTGAACCTGCTCAAGACCGAATACGACGTCATCCTGTTCGACTGCCCGCCCGGCATCTCGGTCATGACCGAAACCGTCCTCGCCGCCAGTCATCTGATCGTCGTGCCCACGATCCCGGACTTCATGTCCACCCTGGGTCTCGACCTGTTCACAGGTGACATCATGAAGAATCTGCGTAACCGGGATATCATCACACTTCCCGTCGTGCTCGCCACCCGGTTCGACAACACACCCCACCAGCAGGTCGTCCTCGGCGCCATGCGCGATGCCTCGAACGCCAAGGAAACCGAGTTCGCGATGTTCAAGACCGTCATCCCGCTGAAATCCGGCTTCGCCTCCAACCCGATAGAGCTCGGCCCGGATCCGACCCTTCAGGCCAAATGGCCCGGCGACGCGCTGAACATCATCGAGAGCCTGCTCGTCGAAGTCCGGGAGAAGCTCGCATGAGCTTTGGCGGCGGCCCCTCCGGTTACCGCGCCATCAAGGCGTTGGTCGAGTCGCAGGCTGATCTCCGCGCCGTCGCCGACAAGGATTGGGCAGCGGCGGCCGGGCTGATCGTCCGGAAGCTGCTGATCGCCGCCGGCCAGACTTCAGAAAGCCTGATCGCGCTGCGTGCAACGGTCGGCGACGAGATTTTCGAAACCCAGCTGAAAACGCTCACGCATCACCAGGCGAAGCTGCTCGCCAAACGCCTCGACAAGACGGTTCCGGACTTCGATGTCTCGTCCGCCGCCGCCGCCATCGCACATGTGCGCACGCTGCTGGCGCCTGCGCTGGTGGTCGAAGAGAAGGCCGCTGATCCGGAGCCCGAGGTCACCACCCCTGATCCGACTACGGACGAAACCGAAACGGTCAGCGATGCATCCGCTGACGATACACCCCCATCGCCCCCCGACAGTCCCAACCCCTATTTCGGCCGCAAATCCTTCCGCACCGGCTGAACAGAACGCGTGTGCCGGGCCATGACCACGCCGATTGCTCTTGTTGACGCTGCAGCTCGGCTGGCACACGCTTCCAGGATTATCGTGCTCGGCTGCTCCGGGAGTGGCAAGAGCACGCTCGCGCGCGCCCTTTCGCAGCGGTTCGGATTGCGTCACATTTCGCTCGACCGCGACGTGTTCTGGATGCCCGGTTGGACGGAGCGTCCAAAGGAGGAAGCCTACGCTCGCATCGAGGCTCTGGTGCACGAAGAGCAATGGATTATGGACGGCACAAGCCCGGGCTCACTCAGCCTGCGTCTTCCGCGCACGCATCTCGTCATCTGGTTGCGACCGCCGCGTTGGACGTCATTGCGCGGTGCTATAGGCCGATGGCTGCGCTATGCCGGCCGAACCCGGCCCGAGATGGCCCCCGGCTGTCCCGAGAAGATTGATTTCGAGTTTCTGCACTACATCTGGACGTTTGAACGTCTAAGCAGCCCGCGCGTCGAGCAAAATCTTGAGCGCTACGGCGAAGGCATTCCCCTGCTCACTCTGCATTCCCGCGATGACATGAACCAACTGCTTGAGATGGCAGGCGCAGACTGAGCCTCAGGCGCGTGTGATCCGCAGCCGCTCGGCAGGACCGGCATCATTCGCCGGGGCTTGCGCCACCCTCCACAGCGTTCGGAATGCCATGCCCGACATCTGTGCAAGTTCCGATCCCGAGCCCGTCATCGATAACTGGCCTTCCTCGAACGCCGCAGACGTCCAGGCGTTCAGCTTCTTCCCGGTCCAAACCGCCACGCGGCCGAAATTCACCTGTTCGACAATCTCGCCCTGCTCCGGCACGTTCACCACGCGCACGGTCCGGCGCGCCGTCTCTGCCCCGTAAACCTCGGCCACCGCCGCCAGAACTTCGCTGCCGCTCAGCCGCGTAAAGATCGCTTCAAAGCCCACACCCTGCGCCTCAAATTCCGGCAGCCGTGCCAGCATCTCGCGAGCCACTTTCGTGTCCGGACTGCGCGCAATCAGTTGCACTTTCAACCCGTCCGGATGCTGCGTCGCCCCCGCACTGCGCCCGATCTGGCCGATCACATCCGGCACCGAGGGCCCTGCGTCGATTGCGTCCGGTCTGGACTGGGTCATCATGTCTGCCTCGCGTCATCCGGGCAGCCCCATCTGCGGCCGCCAGCGGTTCACTCCGAACCTTCGGCAGAATCCGTAAAGAACCTGTTTACGAAGGCGCTCCAGGCTCAAGACGCGGCGCGTCCGGCTCATCCTCAGCCCCCGGCATGTCAGGCACCATCGCCTGCAGCACCATCTGCTCGAACGCCCCCGGCAGGAACCGGTACGCCACGAAATTCGCCCTCGATTTCGGGAACTGTAACGGCAGCGGCGAGGCCGCAATCGGCTCGCGGTCTTCCTCATACGGCTCTTCAGCTTCAGCCGCCGCCTCGGTTTCGTTCAACCGCGCGATCAGAGGACTTCCCACCGCGCCGAGCTGGCGCTCGATCGTCGCTGACGAAACGCTCGCGCGCTTGATGATCTTGCCTGCCTGCCACGCGATCCTGAGCGTGTTGAGAATTTGCGTGGCGGGCTCCTTGGTCAGCTCCCCGCTCACCGGCAGCGCCAAGTAGACTTCGTCAAAATGCGTGAACACATAAGGCCGCAAAAAGTGGAAATCCGGATTGGCCTGAATGCTGTGCGCTCCGCCGACCAGCGCCAGCGGACGTTCCTTCTCGCCGCGCAGCTCCCGCATCATCCGCGAGAAGGCGGCAAACCGCTCGGTCGGCTGGCTCCAAAGCGCCGAGAGGAACAGCAGCGAGTCAATCACGATCGCAAGGCCCAGCGGCAAGGCATCATTTCGGCGCAGGCCTTGCTGCCCTTCCACGAGTTGTTTGACTGCCGTGCTGGAAAGCCCCTCGCTGGAGGCATCATCCGTCCGTGTACCGAGCGCTTCGCGGATGGCGTCGCGGCGCACTGCTTCCTCGCGCTCTGTTTCGGTCTGCGTCTCCGGCCCGTCGACCAACCCGCGAAAGGGCGCCGTCAGCGTGAACCAGAACCGGTCGAGCGCCTCGCGCGTGGCCTGCGCCCCGGCATAGCTGTCGAGTTCCGAGATTGGCAATACCGGCAGCGCCGCCAAATCCGCCGCCACGCCGCCAAGCTGGCTGGAGATCGTCGTGTTGTAGCATTTGAAGCGCGCCCCGGTGCCCGCTTCCACGCGCGTCAGCGAGGGGTTGGCATATTCGCCCGCCCAGGTGCGCAGGTCGCCGATATGGTTCTGGACGCTCTGGCTCGTCGCCAGCGCTTCCAGCGTGGCGCCGGCCTTGTTCGCTGCGCCCGCCGCCGCGCGGAACACTTCCTCACGTTGCGCCGGCGTCACATCGCGCGCCGTCTTGGCGCCGATCTCACGCACATCCTCGATTGAAGCGCGCACGAGTCCGGCTTCGGTCCTTACGCTGGCAATCTGCGGCGTCAGCGCCATCACCAGCGCATTGATCTCGCCGGCGCGTGCCGCCAGATGGCGCGTCCTAGGGCCGTCGCCGCCGCCGGAAACTTCACCGCACTGATTGCCGCTCGCCCGCTCCGCCGCCGACAGGGCATTGAAATTCGTGTTCAGCGTCGTCAGCGTCGCCAACGTCCCCGCCAGCTGCGTATCGGCAACCGTGATCTCCCGGTCGAACACGGTAAGGTAGCGTTCCGCATCTCCCACCGCCTGCGTGCGCGCCTCCAGTTGCGTCCAGTAGAAGGCGAACCCGAAACTTACCGAGATCAGCAGCGTCACCACATACGTCAGCACAAGCGACATCCGCGGCCAGAAACTCCTCCCGGAACGGAACATTTCGCTGACGGAGTAAGCCATGATGACCGTCGTTGCGAGAATGAACAGGAAAACCCCGGCAATCCCGAGAATCCCGAAGCTGTTATCGCCCGACTGCAGCACCTGCAGCATACCCGTATAGGTCCCGATGAACGAGATCGTCACGAACACGATGAGGCAGAAGACCGGAATGGACGCGAAGATCGGCAAAGCCCGCGTAGCCGCCGCCAGCCGGCCCATCCGCCGCGCGGTCGCATCAATTGCGGCGCCCGCAGAAGCCGGGTTACCGGCTCTTCCGTCTGCGGAGGGATCTGCGTTCTCGCCGCTACGCTGCCAGGGAAACTTCAAGTTGCATCCTCCAGAAGATCACGTAGCAACACGTCGGCCAGCGGCGACAGGACCCCGCCGCCCAGGTCCTTGGCAAAGGCGCCGCGTGGCGCGCCGGCGCCCAGAGAAATTACGTACGAATAAGCCCGCCCATCGGCAAACTCGATGCCGCCGGCGATCCACAGGTCGGACTCGTTATAGCCGCCGCCCGCGGGCCCCGCCGAGACCGATCCCGTCTTGGCAATATGCAGCGCCACATCCTCTCGCCCCGCCGCACACCAGCTCGACAGCCGCCGGAGCGTGCCATCCTTCGTGTCGCAGATCGGTTGGCTCAGCACATCGCGCAGGAACTTTGCCTGCACAGTGCCGAGCGTGTCCGCAAGCGCCAGCGTCGTGCGCGCCGGCGTCTCCAGCCGGAAGGTGAAATCACCGCCCGCCACGGGCTCGATCAGCCGGTAGCGCTCGACGAAATATGGCTGCGTCACCGCGACAGCCTGCCCCCGCGCTGCCGCAAGGCT
>JBGTKN010000097.1:0-2903 GCA_041744615.1 Hyphomonas sp.
ATGTCATCCTCTTCATCGGCGACGGCATGGGCATCTCGACGATAACTGCCGCGCGGATCTATGCCGGCCAGTCAGCCGGCGAAGACGGCGAGAGCCACCAACTTGCGATGGACGGCCTGCCCTGGTCCGCCCTGTCGAAAACCTACAGCCACAATTTCCAGATCTCCGACTCGGCCGGAACCGCCGTCGCGATGGTCAGCGGCATCAAAACGCTCTCGGGCGTCCTCGGCGTCAACAGCAGTGTCAGCTATGGCAATTGCGCCAGTGTTCCCGGCACGGAAGTCGACACACTGTTCGAACTCGCCGCCCGCGCCGGCCTCTCGACCGGCCTTGTCTCGACCGCGCGCATCACCCACGCGACGCCTGCCGCCGCTTACGCCAAGGTGCCGCTGCGCGACTGGGAAGCCGACAGCGACATGAAGGGCGCCTCCTCGGACACCTGCAAGGACATTGCCCGCCAGTTGATCGAATGGCCGGAAGGCAGTTTCGACATCCTCCTCGGCGGCGGCCGATCGAAATTCCTCACCAAGGAAACGCCGGACCCGGAGTATGACGGCAAGACCGGCGACCGCACCGATGGTCGCAACCTCATCGAAGAATGGGCCGCCAAGTCGCCCGATCACACGTTCGTCTTCGACAAGGCCGGCTTCGACGCGACCGACTTCACCACCGGCGTCAAGCTGCTCGGCCTGTTCGAGCCCTCGCACATGCAGTACGAACTCGACCGCGAAGCCGACAAGGCCGGCGAGCCCCACATCGCCGACATGACCCGCGCCGCGATCACGCGCCTGTCCCAGAATGAAGATGGCTATGTGCTGATGGTCGAAGGCGGCCGCATCGACCACGCCCACCACGGCGGCAACGCCATCCGCGCGCTCGAAGACACGATGGCCTTCGATCTCGCCATTGCCACCGCGCTTGAAATGACCAACCCGGAAGAGACGCTGATCATTGTCACGGCCGACCATTCGCACACGCTGTCGATTGCCGGCTATGCCCAGCGCGGCAACCCGATCCTCGGCCTCTCCGCGTCCGGAATCGGTGGCGAAGGCGGCTCCACCGGGGCTGACGGCCTTCCGTACACGACGCTTGGTTATGCCAACGGACCTGGCGCCTGTATCGAGACCGGCAAGGACGCCGACGGAAAGCCCGTCTATGAGTGCAAGCGACAGGACCTGACCGGAGTCGACACGCTGGCGCCGGACTTCCGCCAGCCCGCTCTCGTGCCGATGTATTCGGAAACGCATGCCGGCGAGGACGTCGCTGCCCTCGCCACCGGTCCCGGCGCAAACCTGATCTCCGGCGTGATGGAGCAGCACGAACTCTTCCACGTCATGGGCCGCGCGCTCGGCCTGATCCCGGCGCCAGAGTAGGCCGCTAGTGCGCGGGCCATTTCGAGAGGATCGTCGCGGCGTCGAAATACTCCCGCCAGACGGTAATCAGCCCGTCCTCGACTTCCCAGACGCCCGCCACCGGCAACTCGACCCAGCCGGTAGCGAGGCGGTGGCGGTCAAGCCGCTCGGTGAATACCGTATTTCCATTCGTCA
Source organism: Hyphomonas sp. (assembly GCA_041744615.1). Taxonomy (GTDB): domain Bacteria; phylum Pseudomonadota; class Alphaproteobacteria; order Caulobacterales; family Hyphomonadaceae; genus Hyphomonas. The sequence goes on from JBGTKN010000097.1 coordinate 1,548, forward strand.
GCTCCCGGAGGATGAGGAACTCATTCTCCAGCGTCGGCGCGAAGAAGGGCTCCAGCACCCCGCGCACCCCTGCCGGGCCAATCGCCTTGCCCATAGGCATGTTCTCGTAGGCGCAGTCTTCCGCGATCAGCGTCATTGCCGCGTCATAGTCGAACGCCGTCACGGCATTGAGAAAGGCATGCACCGTTTCGGCGGCAGAAATTAGGGTCGTCGTCATGGCAGGTCTCCTTGGCCTGGGGATCAGTGAGCGGATTTCAGCGCGCCGCTGGCCAGCAGCGGCAACATGAGCAGGATCACGAGCACGGTGTTTGACACCGCGTTGAGCGCAAAACCGGTTGAGACCGAGAACGCGCTGTCGATCACGAACCAGATCAGCATCGCCGCCGTCAATCCCCTCCAGGCGGGTGCGCCGGCGGCATGGATGGCGGGCAGCAGGAACAGAATCGTAAATCCCCACCCGAGCGTAACCGCGCCCATCAAGGCGACCGAAAACCGCATGCCCGGCGGATCGAAATAGCCAGCCTCCACCTGCGCGCCGCCGATCAGGCTGAACGCAAGACCGGCAATACCTTCCGTGGCCGGCAACGCCGCCGTCGCCAGAACCGCGCCAAAAAGAATGACGGCCCAGCACCAGAGTGTGATCCATGTTTTCCAAAGCCCGGTCATGCTTTGCTCCTGTTTTGACATTGCCCCATCCTCGCCTCGCCGGCGTAAGCTACGCAATTACCTGCGAGGTCATGGACTCGCGCGCACGCGCCTGCGAGCATGTCTCCATGAGCCTGCATGACCCAGCCCTGCCCGCCGCCGAAAGCGATGCCTTCGCCGCCCTCCTGCGCCGCTTCCGCGCCGCGCGGCGGATGAGCCAGCTGGACCTCGCCCTCGATTGCGATGTCTCCGCCCGCCATCTCTCCTTCCTCGAAACCGGCCGCGCCAGGCCAAGCCGCGAGATGGTGCTGCAGATCTCTGAAGGCTTGACGCTTCCGCTCGGCAGCCAGAACGCGCTGCTGCAGGCGGCCGGTTATGCCGCCGTGTTCCCCGCCTCGCCGCTGGACTCCGACGCGCTCGGCCCCTTCCGGGCCGTCCTGAAGGAAATGATGGACCGGCACGCGCCCTGGCCCGCTATCCTGTGCGACCGTCACTGGCGCGTGCGGGGCACCAATGCCACCGCCGCCGCCTTGCTCACGCCACTGCAAGCCGAGACCGGCGAGACCAGCCTCGTCCGTATGCTGACAGACAATCCCGTCGCCGAGGCAATGATCGCGAATCTCCCCGAAGTCGTCCACGAGATGCGCGGACGCATCGCCCTCGAAGCCCTTGAAGCGGCAGGCGACCCGGTCCTGCGAGACCTCCTTGCCG
>JBGTKN010000098.1:0-4530 GCA_041744615.1 Hyphomonas sp.
CCGCTGTTGACCCTACACTATGTCGCTTGAATGGCAGCTGAAGCGGAAATGGCAGAAAACAGCCCTTTTGAGGACAATGCAGGGCAGGAGGCAGGACCGCTTGACCCGGCGGTGGGACGCGATTAGAGAGGCGCTTCGCCCGGTGGGCAGCCAGAAAAATGCGCGGGTGTAGCTCAGTCGGTTAGAGTGCCGGCCTGTCACGCCGGAGGTCGCGGGTTCGAGCCCCGTCACTCGCGCCATCCCTTCGGGATGACAGTCTCCCTCATTCGTCGATCCATCTTCGACGAACCTTTGTCGTGATCCCATCAAAATTTATCATCCGCTCTCGCTTTTTCGGGCATCCGGCGGATGACCAAACGCGTGCAGCCAGCCTGCGCTTCTGAGGGCGAGGCTGGCTGCAATCGGCGGGTATCGCCCGAACGCCCGGGGGCGGTCTAGTCGAGGATGGTCACTTCAACGCGGCGGTTGATGGCGCGGCCTGCGGCGGTGTCGTTGGACGAGACCGGGACGCTCTCGCCGAAGCCGACGGTGCTGATCCGGGCGGCGTCAACGCCAGTGGACGTCAGGTAGGCGCCGACAGACGCTGCGCGGCGAGCCGAGAGGTCCTGATTGTAGGACTCGGCGCCTTGCGAATCCGTGTGGCCAGCAATCTGGATGCGGGCTTCAGGTTGTTTGGACAGAAACGAGGCGAGCGGGGCGAGGCGGCCCTGAGCGCCCGTCGTCAGAACAGCGGATCCCGACGCGAACTGGAGATCGCGGAGAATGAGCGTCACGCCCAAGTCCGTTTTCTTCTGTTCGAAGGCTGCCAGTTCGGAGGCGAGGGCAGCTGCCCGTGCTTCGGCAGCGACCCGGGCCGTATTGGCGGCTGCGGTATCGGCAACGGCGCCCGCAGCAACAGCTGCCGAGCGATCAGCGCGGTTTTCGGCGACCGTGGTTGCGGCTTCGGCCGTTGCAACCTGGCGCAGTCTCGCCTGGGAGACGACTTCGGCACGTTCCGTGTTGAGCGCGTCGATGCGGACATTGGCCTCGCGCTGGCGGCCGCGTGTTTCGGCGAGGGCGATGTAGCCTTCACCCATCCGGATCGTGTGGACGTATTCGTCGTCCTTGCCGCGCATGTAATAGTCGCGTGCCTCCACCAGGGCCGCATCGGCTTTCTGGATCGCGGAACGTCCGGTCTCCATGGTGGCAGGGCTGGCCTTGGCCTGTTGCAGGGCGGCTTCCGCCGCGAGCAGGCGGGGGCTGGCATCCGGCGTGGACGAACAGGCTCCGAGCGCCATCACGAGTGCGGTGAGGCCGGCTGTCGCTTTGATTGAGTTTTTCATTTTGAGGTCTTCCTACGAGTTGAGTTCGCGGCGCAGCGTGGCGATACCGGTTTCGATTTCCGACACGGTACGCTCAAGGGCCTGAAGCTTGATCTTTTCCTGGACGATTTCGGCCTGGACCGAAGCTTCGGTTGAACGCCAGATGGATTCCTGGTCACGGTTCTTGTCTTCGGCCGTGCGCGCTTCGCTGAGGCGCAATTGCGCTTCCTGGAAGTTCTGAGGGGCTGCCGTCGAGGCATCGGCCGTGTTCAGCGCGCTGATCTGCGCTTCGGTCCGGATGAGTTCATCGCGTGCAGGCTCGGCAAAAGCAGCTGGCGCAGCACAAAGGAGTGCGCCCACGAGGGCCGCCGCAAGTATCTTTTTCATGTGGATTCTCCGGGGCCACTCCACGGTTGGAGCAGGGCCTATGCTTCTACAGCGCAGGCCTGACCGAAAGGTTCCGCAGACCGCCAAACAAACCGGCACCCGAAGGCGCGTGCGCCTGCCCGTGCGGCAAACCAGCCTGCAGCGTCTGTGCTGAGGCTTCTTCATAAGTCCCCGAAATGGGTTTAGGGTGCTTTCAATCAGGGGGGATTTCTGGATGCGCTCGCTTCGTTCTCGGCTACTGGCTCTGTTGGTCGCGCTGATCGCAGCGCCGCTCGCCTCGATCGCCCAGGGCGGATCGGAACGCGATGAAGCCACCGAAACTTTCGTCCGGGGGTTTGTGCGATTTCTGGCCTATCATGAAGCCGGACACATGCTGATGGGGCAGATCGCGAACCTCAATACGCATCCGGACTGGTCGAAAGCAGACCGGGAAGACTATGCCGACAAGTTCGCAATGATCCTTCTTCAGCCGGATGCGGACGATCCGGACGGCATAGACGAGATCATCAGCGCGGCGGGCGGCTGGCTGCAGGTCGACAGCAGCGTGATCCAGAACGAGCCGCATGCGCCGCCGGAAGCCCGCGCGCTCGACATCATCTGCCTCCTGTATGGCAGCAATCCTCAGGCCTTTGCCGATTTTGCCGAAGTGGTCGGAGAAGACAGCGGCTGCAGCGAAATCTTCCGCGAGCTGGAGCAGGAGATAGACGAGGTGTTCCGCGACTATAGCGGCCAGTATGGACGGTCGATCGATATCGTCTACGGACCGCCTACCGGCGGCATGGAAGAGGCGCTCGCCTTCCTGCGCGACAGCGGCGTGGTTGAAGATCTCAAGGATGACATCGAGGCGGACTTCTACCTAACCCACCGCACGACCATCCGGGCGATGAGCTGCGAAGGGAAGGCCAAGTCCGATACGTTTTACTTCGATACGGTGCGCAATGCGAACCCCGCCAACGATCACTTCATCATCACGCTTTGCTACGAGATGATCGATGCGCGGTTGAAGTACGGGATGCGCGGTTTCGAGGACGAAGCAGGCTGAAGGCCTCGCGCCGGCACAGGGGCTGCGCTTGTAGGATTACATGTTCGGACACCGGCAACCGGTGTAGTTTCGGTTCAAGGTTGCTTCATGAAAGGGACTCAGATGCGACAGGTAAACAGGACACTTTTCTCGGCCACCGTCTTCCTGGCGGCGGCCTTCGGTGCGGGCGTCTCCGGCGCGGCGCTGGCGCAAGGCGAGGACGTGGTGGAAGCGGAAGCCTCAGAAGAGGCGGAAGAAGTGTTCGAGGACGACGCATCCGGGCTCTTCGACCAGGCCGAGGAGCGCGACGAAGAAGTCATGGAAGAACCGGACGAGACCGTCCCCGCACCCGATGCGCCAGCCTCCAGTGCTGAAGAGCTTGTTGCGCCCGGTTCGACCGACGAAAGCAATCCCGGCGGGTCGACCAATCCCGGCACGCGGCCTGAAGACTAGGCCTGCGGCGAGTCAGTTCTCTCGGACGCCCGCACAGACATCGCGCTCGGCATCGGGCCATTCGGCGCCGAGCAACTGGTCGGTTTCGATCTCGAGCGGCGTGAAGCGGCGGCTCGACGGGCCGAGCAGGCGCGCGCACGCATCTGCGGCCAGATCGCTCCAGGCCTGTGTCTGACGTTTCACGTCCCAGATCCGGATCGTTCCGTCGCTGCTGGCGGCAACGATCCGGTCTCCCTCTGCCGAGAATGTCGCGCTGCGCACATTGCTGCCATAGCCGGGCAGGGTAGTGAGCAGGCGGCCATCGGCGGCGTCCCAGATATTCGTGGTCTGGTCGAGATTAGCGGTCGCGATACGCATGCCATCGGGCGAGAACTGCACACCGGAGACCTTGCCCTTGAGCGCGGTCAACGTGGCCAGAACGTTGTAGCGATCTGCATCCCACACCCGCGCGGTGCCATCATCGCTACCGGTCACGATGCGGCGGCCATCGGGTGAAAAGGCTGCGGCGCCGAGACCGCCGGAATGACCTTCCAGCGTGCCGAGAAGGGCCCCGTCCGACGCATCCCATACCCGCGCGATCCGGTCCTGGCCGGCGGTCACGACACTTGCGCCCTCCGGCGAGAACTCGGCGCCGCGTAAGCTGCCTCCACCTGAGGGCAGCGTCAGCAACAGGGCGCCGGTGCCGGCGTCCCAGATCTTCGCCGTCGTGTCATCGCTCGCCGTGATGATGCGGTCGCCTTGCCTCGAATAGGAAGCGCTGTTGATCGCTCCCGCATGGCCGGTCAGGGTTGCCGTCACCTTGCCGGTGCGCCAGTCCCAGACCTTGCTGGTGGCATCTTGCCCCGCGGTGACGACCTGTCCGCCATCAGGCGAGAACGCAACGCCATACACCGTGCCGACATGGTCGGTCAGGATCGCGAGACGCTCGGCCGTGGCGGCGTCCCAAACCTGTACGGTGCCGTCTTCGACGGCTGTGACGAGGAACGCACCGTCGCGAGACAGTTCGGCGAATGCGACGGCATCTGCGCCGACCGTCAGGCTCGAGAGAAGCCGGCCGCGCGCCTCCCAGATCTTCGCGGTGCCGTCATCGCTTGCAGTCAGGATATGCCGGCCGTCCGGGGAAAAGGCGCCGGCACGGATGCGCTCGGAATGGCCCAGCAGGGTGCGCGACAGTTCGCCGGTTTCGGCGTTCCACACCTTGATTGTGGTGTCATTACTAAGCGTAAGCAGCCATCGTCCGTCGGCGGAGAACCTGGCCACGGGCACCGAGCGTTTGTGGTCTGAAAGCAGCGCACGCAGCTTGCCGGAACCGGCATCCCAGAGGCGCGCGGTGGCGTCGCCGCTGGCGGTCGCGACGGTGCGGCCGTC
>JBGTKN010000099.1:0-2467 GCA_041744615.1 Hyphomonas sp.
GCGAGGTCGCGGGCGGCGATCCAGGGTTCAGCGTCCGGTTCGGTTTCGGCTTCGTGCAGGATGTCCTTGGCCGCCTCGACCGAGACCGGCCGTGGCAGGCGCGGCGCGCGGCGGGGGCCTTGCAGGTAACCGATCTCGGCATTCTCCAGCCCGTGTGCGCGGCTCATCCAGCGATACAGAGCCTTGATCGAGCACAGGAGGCGCGCAATCGAGGCGTCCGACAGGCCGTCGCGGCGGCGCGCGGCAAGATAGGCGCGAATGTCACGCGCCTTGAGGCTGGCGAGGGCTTTCAGACTGGGCTCGGTGCCCAGATGCAGGCGCAGGAACCCGAAGAACATCGCGAGATCGGAGCCGTAGGCCTCAACTGTCTTGGCTGCCATGCGGCGCTCATTGCCGAGATGTGAGAGGAAAGCGGGCAGGACATCCATCCGGCCATGATGCCGGGTTTGGCTTAAGGGCAGGTTGATGGCACGCTTACGGCTCGGTGCCTTCCCAGTCGATAACCCAGTCGATCTCGTCTTCCTCGAAGACGGTATCTTCCGAAACGGTCAGTCCCCGGACGGAATGGCCTTCATTGTGAATCCTCTGGCGGTCACCGCAGACGAGATGGTGCCAGTTCGGCAGGTCCTTGCCTTCATGCACCAGGCGATAGGCGCAGGACCTGGGGAGCCAGTCGATCTTGCCGATCAGTTCGGGGGTGAGCTGAACGCAGTCAGGCACGTGCTTGCGCCGGTTCACATAGTCCGAACATTGGCACGTGCTGCCATCCAGCAGGCGGCAATGCAGCCGCGTATAGGCAAGCGCGCCGGTATCCTCGTCTTCCAGTTTCACCAGACAGCATTTGCCGCAGCCATCGCAGAGCGATTCCCATTCGGCCGTGTTCATCTCGCCGAGCTGTTTGGTTTTCCAGAAGGGGAGGCTGCTCATGCCTTTGCGCCGGCCCAATCGGGTGCCTTGTCGATCAACGCGCTGGCGAACCAGCACGAGGAAGACACGGTCTCCTTCGCCCCGATCACATCCTGCATGAGGCGCGCCACCAACCGCTTGCCAAGCCCGCGTCCGCCTAGCGCGTCCGGCACAATCGTATGGGTGATGTGCCGGTGGCCAGGCTTCGGTCGCTCATAGGTGAGGTAGGCCTCAACCCCTTCAATCACGGCAAAGTATCGCTGACGGCTCGCGTCATGCTGGATGTCAGTGCTCATGCGAGCACGTCCTGCCATTCGGGGTGTTTCCCGATCTGCGCCTTGGCGAACGGGCAGAGCGGAATGATCTTTAATCCGGCGGCGCGGGCATCTTCCACGGCGCGCTTGACGAGCGCCTGTCCGGCGCCTTTGCCGCGCAGCGCATCAGGCACGCCGGTATGGTCGATGATGAGGCGTGTGGCGCCAGCCTTCGAATAAGTCATCTCGGCCGTATGACCGTCGATGGTGGTGAGGTAGCGCCCGCCGGTTGGGCCATCTTCGCGGGTCACGACTACTTCGCTCATGGCAAACTCCTTTTTCGTCTTCGATGTCACGAAAATGGACGCGGCGGCAAGATGGCGCAATGGCTGCCCGGAAATAGCACTTATGCAGGCAAGGGCCCCAGCCCCGGTCGCCCGCCCAGTCTTACTTCCTGTGGTCGTCAGCTTTGCGAACTGTGTCCTTGACGTCGCCGACTTTTTTCCGGATTTCACCTTCGGCCTGATTCATCTTGCCTTCGGCTTCGAGCTTCTTGTTACCGGTGAGCTTGCCGGCGCCTTCCTTGATGTTGCCTTCAGCCTTTTTGGCTTCGCCCTTCAGATGTTCCTTGTCCATGTGGAGTTCCTTTCGGTTGCGCCGCATGATTTGCGGACACATCAACAACGCAGGTGTGCCCGCGGGGTTCCGTGCATACCCCCTACTCAAGTCACCTCCGGCGGGTTACTTCGGCGCAATGCCGCGCCTGCTGACGCATCCTGAACTGGACTGGACCGACGACGGCGCTCCGCACGCGCGCCAGCACGGCGATGTGTATTTCTCCGCGCAGGACGGGCTCGCCGAAACGCGGGCGGTATTCCTGAAGGGTTGCGGGTTGCCGGAAGCCTGGGACGCCCGAAGGAATTTCACGGTCTCGGAGACCGGCTTCGGAACCGGCCTCAATTTCCTCGCGCTGTGGCAGCTCTGGCGGGTTCATCGTCCTGCGCCGGATGCGCAGCTCACCTTCATCAGTTTCGAAGCCTACCCGCTGCGACGCGAGGATGCTCAGCGCGCGTTGTCGGCGTGGCCTGAGCTTGGCGAACTTGCGCAAGCGCTGACGGCCCGCTGGCCGGGGCCGGTGCGCGGTGTACGGAGTATAACCTTTCCGGACGATGGCGTGCGCCTGATCCTGCACCTCGGAGACATCGGCGAGACGCTGACGCAGAGCACATTCACGACGCACGCCTGGTTCCTCGACGGATTCAGCCCGGCGAAGAATGAAGACATGTGGCATGCGGGCCTCTTTCCCG
>JBGTKN010000100.1:0-16945 GCA_041744615.1 Hyphomonas sp.
GAGGGCGCGGACAGCTCCCCGAACGCATCGGCTTCCGGCACGCCGTCGCCAGGCGCAACGTTGATCGCCGCGTCCGGCCCGGCTACACCTCAATTGACCGCACCGCCCCCCCCTTCCGTGACAATGACGCCGACGCTCGCCGTGCTCACCGCCTCGCCGGCGCAGATCGTCGACATTGTCGCTCAAAGCGCCGCAGACGGACAATCGGACCGTATCACGGTCCAGCTCGATCCCCCCGAGCTCGGCCGCGTGTCCATCGACTTCAAGTTCGATGCGCAAGGTCTGCAACACGTAACGATTACGAGCGAAACGCCCGAAGCGATGCGCCAGCTGCGCCAGATGCATTCCGAACTTGTCCAGGCGCTCGAACGCCAGGGGATCGGCAGCCAGAACATGAGCTTCCAGCATCAGCAGCAAAGCGCCCAGCACATTCCGGCGCCGCATACTCCGGCTGCTCTCCAGGCGCACCTTGCCGAGGCCGCCGCCGGACTCGCAGCGAGTGCCCTCTTGACCGCTGAAAATTCTTCGATGCCGCGGACCTTGTCCGGCGGCCGACTCGATATCCGGCTTTAGGAGTTCCGCCATGAGTACCGTCAGCGCCATCGCCAGTTCGCAGGTGCAATCGGGCGCCTCCGCAGCCCTCTCCCAACCCGCGATCGGCGAGGAGTTCAACACCTTCATCAAGCTGCTCACCGCCCAGGTGCGAAACCAGGACCCGCTTGCGCCGCTCGATTCGACCCAGTTCGTCGAGCAACTCGCTACCTTCTCCGCGCTGGAACAGCAAGTCCGGTCGAACGCGAGCCTGACGAGCATTGCGACGATGATGGGGGACATGACCGGCCTGCTCGCCGGTCAGTGGCTCGGGCAGTCGGTGTCGATCTCGGCCGACGCGATTCCCTATCTCGGAAACTCGGTGCAGTTCAGCGTCGACATGCCGAAATCGACTGCCAGCAGTATACTGACCATCAAGGACGCCACTGGTGAAATCGTCTGGACCGAACCCTTGGATCCGAATGCCGAAATCCACTCCTGGGATGGCCAGCTTCAATCCGGCGCGATGGCCACGTCCGGCCAAGTTTACACCTACAGCATCGATACGTATGACTCGCAGGGCGTGAATACCGGCACCCGCAAGCCGGATGTTCGCACCTCGGTCACGGCGATCAGCAGCGAAGCCGGAGTCCTCTTCGTGAACACGGCCGCCCTGCTCACCAGCGCGCTTGGAAACGTCAAGAAGATCTGATCGGACCCGGCAGGTTTGCCAGAACGCCTCAGCCTGCGTCAGACTTCCTGCTTGGCGAAGTCGACGATCAACACATTGTTGATGCCCGTCGAGACCACGGTCTTGAGATTCATCAGCACCATACTGCGGATCGACTCATAGTTCTCGACGGTGGTCATCGATTCGAATGTCTTGCCATCGTTGCTGAGTGTGATCAGCGTTGTCATGATGTTGTCGCGCAGCTTCGGCTCCATCTCGAACAGCTTCTGCGAGATCGACTCATCGGCTTCGATATTGAGGTTCAGGATCACCAGGCTCTGCACGCGCCCGTTGCGAATGATCGGGACGACGAATTCACGGGTGAACTTGTAGTAGACGACGCCGCCGCTGGTCGCGCCGCCTGCCGCGTCCTTGCCGTGCGCATCCTTCTTGCCGGCCTTTTCTCCATGATCATCTTTCTTGTCCGGCTTGGCACCGTGATCATCTTTCTTTTCGCCATGTCCATCATCCGCCTTCTCCGCCGCAAGTTTCTCGGGCGACGGCGCGCCGCCGGACATCGAGCGGAGGAAATGCCCACCTACCCCGCCCGCCACAATGCAGGCGATCGCGATGATGGCGGTGATGATGTTTTTCATGTCGCGTCCTCAGAACGGATTGTAGCGGTCGAGCAACGTCGGGATAGCTTTCATTTCAGTGTTAGCCGTCGCCTCGCCGCTGCTCACATAGGCGAGCTGCGCATCGGCGATCTTCTCATAAGAGACCGTATTCGTGCGCGTGATGTCCTGAGCCCGGATGACACCGGCGACCGTGAGGTAGCGCACTTCGTTGCTCACCTGGGTCTGCTGGTAACCGCGGATGATGAGGTTGCCATTCGGCTCGACCCCGACAACCCGGGCGGCGAGCGTGAAGGTGATCTTTTCGGCCCGGTTGACCGCCCCGCTGCCGTTCAGGTTTGAATTGCGGTCATATTCATAAGTCGGCGACAGCGATGCGCCGCCAGGAAGCACGCCGTTCGCCCATTCGGGAAGGCCGAGGAAGGAATCGATGTTCATGTTCTCGCTCGAATCGCGATTGCGTGTCAGCGAACTCTGCAGGCTCGCCTTGTCATTCATTTCGACCAGGACCGTCAGCAGATCGCCGACATCCTTGGCGCGCCGCATGCTGAGCAAAGAGTCGGACGATGTCGCCCACAGGGACGCGTTGGCCGGCTTCTGGGCGACCTTGATGTCAGAGGCCCAGGGACCGTCATAGGTAGCGAATTGCGCGGGCGCGAGTTCGAGGTTCTGGTGCGGCGAGCTCGCGCACGCGGCGACAGCAAAGACGGCTAGGGAAAAGGTCGAGAAGCGTTTCATCGTGCAAGCACCCATCCGTCAGCCTGAACAATGCCTTGAACCATCTGACGGGACTGAAGGTTCAGGACGGATACTGTTTCGTTGATGGCGCCTTCGCTCATCGCGCGGCCGGTGGTCGAGATTTCGAGCGCGCCGCTGACATACTTGATCGTGACAATCTGGTTGCGCGTCACCAGCCGCGCGGGACGCGTATTCTCCATCGTGATCGATTGACCGGCATAGACGGTGCGCTTGACTTCCCGGCCTGCGAACAGGCTGTAGGCGTCCGGGTCTGCACCCTCCGCAAGTTCGGCATTGGACACCGTGACGCTGTCGCCGGCGCGGATCACCTCGGCCGCCACGAGAGACGAGGCATCGCCGAGAGCAATCATGGCGCCGAGCCCAAGAACCGCAAGCAGGGTCATGGCGCTACCTCATCCTCGTCGTGGCAGCCATCATCTCGTCCGAAGCGGTGATCACCTTGGAATTGAGTTCGTATCCACGCTGCGCCTCGATCAGGTCGGCGATTTCCTTCACGACATCGACGCCGGAGTCTTCGAGAAAGCCCTGGCGGATGAAGCCCACACCTTCCGTGCCCGGAACAAGCCGGTTGGCCGGGCCGGACGCTTCTGTCTCTCGGAACATGTTGTCCCCTACGGCTTCGAGACCCTTTTCGTTGACGAATCGGACCAGCGAAATCGTGCCGATTGGCTGACCGGCGGTTCCATCTGCGAAATAGGCAACTACCTCGCCGTCGCGGCTGACCGAGATCCGGCGCGCATCGGCAGGAATCACGATACCATCTGCGAGCGGAAAGCCTTCCATGCTGACCACTTCACCGGTCGGGCTGCGGCTGAGTTTTCCATCCCGCGTGTACGCCGGTTCGCCCGAAGGCAGCGTCAGTTCGAGAAAACCGGCGCCATCAATCGCGAAGTCGAGTTCTCCATCCGTCTGGCGGAGCGCGCCTTGCGTGATCTCCATGGAAACGGACGAGGCACGTACGCCGGTACCGATCTGGATACCAGCCGGCACCAGGGTTCCAACCTGGGACGTGATCGTTCCCGGAGTACGAAGCTGCTGGTACATGAGATCGGAGAACTCCGCCGTGCGCGGCCGGTAGGCGGCCGTGCTCATGTTGGCAATGTTGTTCGAGATCACGTCCACCCGGGTCTGCTGGGCGGCCATTCCAGAAGCGGCAATCTGCAAGGATTTCATGGGGTTCTCCTCAATCCAAAAGCGGTCTTAGCGCTCACGCACGGCGGTTATGAGCTGGTTGATCCGGTCGTCTTCGCGTTCGAGCATCGCCTGGCCCGCTTCATACGCGCGTTGCACTTCGATCATCCTGGCGACTTCAAGAACCGGCGAGACATTCGATTGTTCGAGCGCGCCCTGGACAATGGTCGCCTCCTCGAACGGAGCATACCCTTCAGGCGCAACGAACAGGGTATTGGACTCGCGCTGGAGTTCGCCTTGTGCCTTCACGACACCGACACGGTCGATCAGCAGGCCGTCCGCCGAAATGGAGCCATCGCTGCTGACCGACACGCGCGTCGCTTCTTCCGGAATGGCGATCGGGTTGCCCCCTGCCCCGAGAACACTGTTGCCCATCGGATCCACGAGCGTGCTCTCGGCCGAAAGCTGGAAATGGCCGGCGCGCGTCAGGCGCGGTCCCTGCCCTGTCTGCAGCACGAAGAATCCCTCGCCCTGAACCGCAAGATCGAACTGGCCCCCGGTAAAGTTCATCTCGCCCTGATCGAACTTGAACGCGTGCCCGGCGAGGCCGCCCATCGACAACGAATCCTGCGACGGGCCGGCGCCCACCAGAAACTCGGCGAAGATCGCGCGATCAGTCTTGTAGCCGGTCGTACTGGAGTTCGCGAGATTGTTGGCCACAACCTGCATTTCCTGCATTAGGCCTTGTTGTCGCGCGAGGGATGCGTAGATTGCATTGGACATCAGGGAGCCCCCCCGGAGAGTTGTTCAAGGGATGCCCGCGTGCTGTCCAGCTTGCCGGGAATGCTCGACATCGACAGGCGCGCCGAGGACACCGTTGGCGTGCGTGTTTGTTTCAATCGGAGAACACGGGCTACACGTTCCTGTTGCGACGCCTCAGTAAGTTTCGCTGCGGACTGGAAAACCGCGTCGGAAACCATCCAGTTCGCCGATGCGGCATCCTGTTCGATCAGTGCAAGGATTGTCTCGGGCTCCATCCGTAGGCGGGCCTCATACACCGGAAGCTTACCCCGGTCGCGCGAGTCGATCGCGGCGCGAGCTGCCAGGAGATTTATTTTCTGGTTGCCCGAATGGCGGGCGGCCAGCGCAAACACTTCCGGGAAATTCTTCTGGCGATAGGCCAGCACGGCCCGCTGCTCGGCCACGCCTTCGCCGCCCTGCGCCTTGTCGGACAGGGTATCCCCCAGCGACCCGAAGCCGAGCCCGACCGCCACAACGGTGGCGCGCTCGTAGAGTTCGGCGCGCTGCGGCAAACCGTCCAGCAAGCCTTGATCCTTGAGGAGCGCTTCAATGGCAGCGAGGTTTCTGAGGGAGTCATCGCTGGCCAGGTCCCGCTCGAGACTCTCGGCGAGATGGTTCTTCAATTCTTCGCGGGCCGCATCCGATTGCATTGCGGGCAGGTCGGCGAGTTTCATCATCGGCACATACATCGACGACGCGCTCATCTCACTGAGGACGAAACGCAGATCCTGACGGACATCTGCGTTCTGCTGCGCCAGTTCGATACGGTTGACCATGTCGTCGACGAGGATTTCACGAATGGCGCTGTTAACGGGACGCTTGTACCGGATCAGCGCCGAAAGCGCCGCCTCCTGAAACCTTGACTGAATCAGAAACTGGCCAATCAGTGTCTCGGCATCCGGATTGCCCTCGCCGAGATCAAGGATCGCCTTGGTGAACTGGAGCTGCGACGAGTTGGCGATCTCCTCGTTCGAGAACGTCGCGATCAGAAGCTTGGCGAGCGTCCGCTGGCCAAGGGCGTCAAGCTGGGGAATTGCGATCATCGCGGCGCGGTCACGAAGCTGCAGCGGTAGTTGGCGAAAGGCTGTCTGGTTGGCCTCCAGAAGTGCAACACCGCCCGCTTCCTGATCCGAGATCAGCGCCAGCGCGTGCCACATGCCGGCCTGCGGATAGCATGCGGCGAGTTCCGCGAAGTATCCCACCGGTGCCGTTTCGTGGCCGCCGAGCAGGACCGAAAGCTGGGTCAGCGCCACGGCTTCATGGTCGCGGCCCGATTTCACGGTCATCCCCGCTTCTGAGGCAAGGTCGAGCGCCAGATAGGCCTTGGCCAGCGTGACGCCGGGATTACCCACCGTTGCCGGCTCCCCTTCGACCGCCGTTTCCTCGCGGTAGGCGTAGATATCGCTGTACTTCGAAAGCAGCGCATAGTCCGCGAAATCAAGCGGATACGGTTTCGTGCAATCGACCGGGCCGGCAGGGGCTATCGCGGCCGGTTCTGCGCGGCGCGCAAGCGCAGTCTCCAGAGCCTGTTCAGCCTTGCGCTGCTCGGCCGCACGCGAAGTTCCGGCTGGATCGAGCAGGCCTTCGCTGACCGCCTGGCGCACGAAGGCACCGAGTTCATCGGAAAGCTCCGAACGGCGTACGTCTGGTTCCGGGCTTGCCGGCGTTGGCTTGAGCGCAAGTCCCGGCGGGGCCAGGAGCAAACTTCCAAGCAGGATCCAGACGACGGGCCTCATGCAGCCTGCTTGAGCTCCCTCAACCTTTGCTCGACTTCGTCGAAGGACGGGCGAACGCGGGACGGTGCATGGCGGCGGGCCACTTCGACGCACATGTTGATAGGGTTCTTGTGCAGGCTCGACACCAGCACTTCGCCGATCATCGAATAGAACATGTGCTCTTCCATGCGCGTATGTTTCACCCGCGAAGCGAACGGCCCCACAACACCGTAGGCGAGGAACACGCCGAGGAAGGTACCGACGAGCGCGCCGCCGATCATGCCGCCGAGAACTTCCGGCGGCTTGTCGATCGAGGCCATCGTCTTGATCACACCGAGCACGGCCGCCACGATGCCCAGCGCCGGAAGTGCATCCGCCGTGCTCTGCAAGGCGTGCGACCCATGAAGTTTGTCTTCCTGCAGGCTCTCGAGATGCTTCTCGAGCAGGATCTCGACCTGATGGACATTGTCATAGTTCATGATCATCGAGCGGATCGTGTCGCAGATCATTTCAACCGCATCATGATCCTTCAGGATGCGAGGATACTTGGTAAAGATCGAGGATTCCTGAGGCGCTTCAATATGCGCTTCGATATCCACCGGGTTCTGTTTCATGACGCTCAGGAGCTCATGCATGAGACACAGCAGGTCCTGATAGTCGGACTTCTTCCACTTCGCGCCCTTGAAAGCTGCGCCGATATCACCCGCCGTATGCTTGATCGTGTTGAGATCGTTCGATGCAACGAAAGCTCCGACCGCGGCACCGCCGATGATCATCATCTCGAAGGGCAGCGAGTGCAGGATGATATCCATCTTGCCGCCCGCCAGGAGGTAGCCGCCAAACACCATGACGACCGTTATAATCAGTCCAATTGCAGCGTTCACTCGCGGTCTCCGTAAATCGGGGCAAATGCCCGGATCTCATTAAATTTTAGCCAATTCCCTCGTGAAAGGTTCAAGGATGGGTGTCTTCAGTTTCAGGGCGCGCTGGCTTTTCCAGACACCCATTTCGCATTGGCCGATATCGACTGTGCCATTCACGGTCTCTGCCTGGAGCGACACCTTGGATGTATCGACGTCCGGCAGGGCAATGATCTGGCCGACCTCAAGGCGTGAGCACTCGCCGATCGTCATGGGAATCCGGTCGAGCACGCCTTCAAGCGTGATCATCGACAACTTGACGCTATCGCGCAGCGCCCCCCTGCCCTGTGACGACGCAGCCCGGCGCAGGTGCGCCGCGTGCCGCTCGAACTCGATGGCGCGGTGTTGCACATAGTCGAGATCGAAAGCCACCCAGATGCGAGCCTGCTTGTCGTCCTTGGCAAAGGTGAATCCGACCATCAGGTAGCGATGGGCCGGCTCGAAGCCGCCTGCCGCCTGTGGAAGCTCAGACAGCGGAGCATGTGAACCCAGCACCGTGTGGTCACTGAAACCGGATGCGATCAGACGCCAGAGGGCGAAGGCCGGCGTTTCATACAGAAGTTTCTGGAAAAGAGGCGACACGCCCTCGAGGCTGTCGGCGCCCTGCTGCAAGCGCTGGGCGGCGTTCATCGCCGCACCGGATTCGTCGATGGCAATCGCGCACAGGCCCGGCGAGAACTTTGCATTGAAAGCAAAGGTCAGCAGGCTATCGAGCTGGTTGCTCGCAATGTTGCCCGGCACCACCCGGCGCGCCTCGGGCACCGCCTTGGTCTCAATGCCGAATGTTTCAAGAATCCAGGCCGCGACTTTCGTTTGCAGCGGCTCCCAGAACTCATGGAACTGCAGGATCGTCGGGGGTGTCCCCGCCCCGGCCTCGATCTTTTTACGCAGCACAGAGGACATTGGTTACTTTCCGGGAGGGTGTTGTTAACCCCCTCGTTAATTGTCGGCAATTGGTTGAAGAATGGTTATCGGGATCGCTCCATCCACCACAGTTTTTTGCGCGGTTGGTTGAGTATAGTCTGATAGATGAACGGGCTGAACCAATCAGGTGACAGCATGAATATCCCGCCACCGGCTGCGCAACAGCCGGTTATCATCATCCGACGCAAGAAGGTCGTGAAGGCTGACGGGCACCATGGCGGTGCCTGGAAAGTCGCATATGCGGACTTCGTGACGGCGATGATGGCGTTCTTCCTGTTGATGTGGCTCCTGAACGCAACCACCGAAGAGCAACGCAAGGGTCTGGCGGACTACTTCAGTCCAACCATCCCGATCAGTCGCATTTCCGGCGGCGGATCGGACGCGCTCAATGGTTCGTCGATGTTCACCGAAGAAACGCTCGCCCGGATGGGTACCGGCGCGTCGCAGGAGCGCAGCGTTGATTCTCCGCCGGCGCCCAAGACGGCCGAAGAACTGGCCGCCGAAGCCGCGCAACAGAAGGAAATCTCGCAGAACCTGGAGTCGCTCAAGGCGTCACTCGGCGAGGAAGGCCGCGCACTGTCCGAACATATCCTGATCAAGATGTCGCCGGAAGGCATCGTCATCGAACTCGTCGATTCCGAGAGCACTCCTCTCTTCCCGGTCGGGCGTAGCCAGCCGTCAAATCTGCTGATCGAGCTGTTGTCTGTGGTTTCGGAGGCCTTCGGCACGTTCGAGAACGATATCAAGATTGTGGGTCACACGGATAACCGGCGTTATCGCAATGATGCGATCTATGACAACTGGAACCTGTCGGCCGACCGCGCCAATACTGCGCGCCGCCTCCTCCAGCGCAGCGGCATCGACCGCGACCGCATCCGCGAGGTCTCCGGCAAGGCCGATACCGACCCGCTGATCCGCGAAAATCCGTCTGCAGCGCAGAACCGGCGGATCTCGATCACCATCCTGACGAACTGAAACGCAGGCCGGCAAGTCTTTCCGTATACTGATCCTGCAAAGTGAATCAGTGTGAACGTTGGTTATCGGCTTGTTTACGAGTTGCCCTCTGATTGCGTCACTATCTGACGCAGGAGCAACCAGATATGAGCATTTCATCGTCCCTGAATGCAGGGGTTATGGGGCTGAGTGTAAACGGTACACGTCTCGCCACCATCTCCGACAACATCGCAAACTCTGGCACCTACGGCTACAAGCGCAGCCTGGTCGACTTCTCCAGCATGGTGCTGCAGCAGCGGTCCTCGGCCTATGCTGCAGGCGGCGTCCGGGTCGATACGTTTAAAGATATTGCTGCCACCGGGTCGCTGATCCGCACCGGCAGCGCCACCGACATTGCAGTTGCCGGCCGTGGTCTCGTTCCGGTCACCGACACAACCGGTGTCTCGTCGCTGGCATCCGAACGCAACCTGATGCTCACGCCTACCGGCTCCTTCTACGCCGACCAGAACGGCAACCTGCGCACGCAGAGCGGCCTCTTCCTCCTCGGCTGGCCGGCCGACTCGGCCGGCGAGATCGGAAATGTCAGCCGCAACAGCGGCATCAACCTCGAGCCCGTCAACGTGGCCACGTCGCAGTTCAACGCAACGCCGACCGCAAATGTCGAGCTCGGCATCAACCTGCCGGCCGACGCCACCCGGGCCAGCGCGCCCGGCGATCCCTACATGCTGCCGGTCGAGTATTTCGACAATCTTGGCCGCGCCCAGACGCTCACCTTCCAGTTCACGCCGGTCGTGCCCGGCACGGGTGCCAGCAACCAGTGGCAGGTCCAGATCTTCGACGCGGCCGGAAATCCGGCCACATCGATCGGTGACCTCGACATAGGTTTCAACGATTCGACCACGGCGGGCGGCCGTATCGACACGGTCGCGGCCTCAAACGGCGCAACCTATGACGCCGCCACCGGTAGGGTCTCGATCAACCTGCAGCACGGCCCGGTCGAAGTCTTCATCGGACGGCCAAGCGACAGCGCAGGCATCACACAGCTTGCAGGCTCGTATGCGCCAACATCCGTCAAGAAGGATGGCGCGCCAATCGGCGACCTTCAGTCCATCGAGATCGATGAGAAGGGCTTCCTGCAGGCGATCTATGACACCGGCTTCCGCCGGACCCTCTATCAGATCCCCGTGGGCGACGTACCGAACATGAACGGTCTGCGCGCGCTCGATTCGCAGTCCTATTCCATTTCGGCGTCGAGCGGGAATCTCTACCTGTGGGATGCAGCGACTGGTCCCGTCGGCGGGCTGTCGGGCTACTCGCTGATGGAATCGACCACCGACATCGCAGCGGAACTGACCGACCTCATCGAAACCCAGAGGGCCTATTCGTCGAACGCGAAGATTGTCCAGACAGTCGATGAGATGCTGCAGGAAACCACGAACCTGAAGCGATAGAAACCAGAACGGTAAGGCGGACTTCTGAGTGAGTCTCTCCAGCGCCATCAACGCCGCCCGGTCCGGTCTTCAGGTGAGCAGCCTGAGGGCCGAGATCGTGGCGACGAACGTCGCCAATGCGACGACGCCCGGATATGTGCGCCGTTCAGTGACGCTGAGCGAGACCGTGCTTGGGGGCAAGACGGCCGGGGTCCGGGTTGACGGTATCGGCCGGGTTTCAGATACAGCCATCAAGACGGAGCGGCGCGAGCTGACCAGCGACCTGTCCCAGGCCAGTGTCCTGGCGGCAACCTGGAAGACCATCTCCACACAGATCGGAGACACGGCCGCCGGAACGGGCCTGTTCAAGAACTTTTCGGACTTCCAGACGGCGCTCTCGCGCGCGGTATCGTCGCCCGAATCTCCGGCCATCGCGGCGAGCCTGCTCGAAGCGGCTCGCGGCATCACGCGCGAACTCAACAGTCTGTCCGAGATGGTGGAAGTCCAGCGCGCCGAGGCCGACCGCGAGATCGCCGATGGCGTCGATGTGGTCAACGCCGCTCTCAAAACCATTCAGGACCTGAACACAAGACTGGCGGGCATCAACCGCACCACCGGCGAGGCGGCCGCGCTGATCGATGAACGCCAGCGAGTTCTCGATACGATTGCCGAGTACCTGCCGATCCAGACGGTCGACCGCGACAGCGGCGCTATCGACGTCCTGACGCGCGAAGGCGTCTATCTCGTGGCCGGAACGGCGCGCGAAATCCAGTTCACCCCTTCGTCCGTGTTCGGTCCTGGCGATACTCTGGCAGATGGAGACCTGTCGGGTCTGTCTGTGGACGGATTGAACATCACACCGGGCGCCCCGTCGTTCGGCGCAGTGTCCGGCGGCCTGTTCGGCGCGCTGTTCACCTTGCGCGACGCCGACTTGCTCGCCCTCAGCACCCAACTCGACGCGATTGCCAGTGATCTGGTCACGCGCCTGTCAAACGATTCGATCGACCCCACCAAGCCGCCCGGCGACCCCGGTCTCTTCGTCGATCCCGATGCGGCCGCCGGCGCCGGACTTGCGGGCCGGATTTCACTGAACGCCGCAGTCGATCCTTCCCAGGGCGGGCTGCTCACGCGTCTACGCGACGGAATTGGCGCCGCCACGGCCGGGCCGCCAGGCAACAGTTCAATCCTGCAGGGGTTGTTTGCGGCCTTCACCGCCGTTCAGCCGGTCACCACCAACGGCTTCACGGGATCCTTCTCATCGACCGAACTCGTTGCCCAGCTGGCTTCTATGACCGGGCAACAGCGCATCTTCCATGAAGCGGTGATGTCGTCGGCCCAGACGCAGTATGTCATCATGGTCGAGGCCGAACAGAACCTGACCGGTGTCGACATCGATACCCAGATGCAGGACCTCCTGCTCATCGAGCAGGCCTATGCCGCGAACGCGCGCGTCATCCAGGTCGCCAGCGAGATGATCAAATTGTTGATGGAGCTCTGAGGTCATGCGTGTCGCCCCCCCAAACAGCCTGATATCCGCGCAGTTCACCCAGAATATTGCCGACTTGCGTAACAGCATCGCCCGCACCGCGCAGGAAGCGACAACCGGCCGTTACGCCGACCTGACGGCCCAGCTTTCCGGCCGGGTTGGCTCGGCCATGCTCAGCCAGAGAGCGGTTGAAGACATCAGCTTCCAGCGCGAGCAACTGGCCCAGCGCGAAACCCGGCTGGATCTCACCCAACGAAGCCTGGCGGCGATCTACGACCGGACGCTCGGAATCGATGTTGAAATGCGTGCTGCGCTGGGCACCGGGAACACCGTTACCCAGGGACTGGTCGCACGGGACGCCGAGGCTGCGCTGGCCAATGTGTTCACTTCGCTGAATGTCCGGTTTGGCGAACGCTATCTCTTTGCAGGTGATGCGACCGCAACCCAGCCTTTCCCTTCATCGGATGATCTGCTGGCAGACCTTCGCCAGCTCGCTGATGCCTCGCCGACGCCCGCCGACTTCGCCGCCTCGCTAGACACCTACTTCAACACGCCGGGCGGCGGCTGGCAGCAGAACATCTACCGCGGAAGCGACTCAGCGTCAGACCCTGACGCCGTCACCGGTGCAGATCCGGCACTCGTCGAGCTGATCTCCGGTCTCGCCGTCATGGCCCTCGCCGATCCTGCCAATAGCCCTGCCCTGCTTGCCCAGAACCCCTCCATCGCCGGACAGGCCGCCGAGCGCCTGACGGTCGGCCTGACGGCGCTGACCAGCGTGCGCGCAGACCGCGGTGTGGCCCAGGAACAGTTGACCATACGGAAACAGGCGCTCGACATCGAAGAGACCATCTTCACCAGTTCCTTCAATGCGCTGACGGCCCGGGACCAGTACGAAGCGGCCTCCGCCCTCAAGCAACTCGAGTCTTCTCTGGAAGCCTCCTACCTGCTCACGTCGCGGCTCGCGTCGCTCTCCCTGCTGAACTATCTGAGGTAATCCGATGAAGCCCTCCATCTGGCTGGCCGCCGCCCTCGCGCTCACCGCCCTTGCCTGCCCCGTCGAAGCCAGCGCCCAGACGCGTATCCGCGACGTCGTGGATGTCGAAGGCGTGCGCCAGAACGATCTGGTCGGATACGGCATCGTCGTCGGCCTCAACGGAACAGGCGACTCGGTCCGCAATTCACCGTTCACGGAAGATTCGCTGACCCACCTGCTGGAGCGTCTCGGCGTCAATGTCCAGGGCGAGCAGATCAAGCCGAAGAACGTCGCCGCGGTGCTCGTGACCGCATCGCTTCCCCCCTTTGCCCGAAACGGGTCGAGCATCGACGTCTCGGTGTCATCGATCGGTGATGCCGGCAGCCTCGAAGGTGGCACGCTGATCCTGACCCCCCTCAAAGGCGCCGATAACGAAGTCTACGCCGTTGCGCAGGGCAGCATCATTGACAGCGGCATAGACGTGAAGGCCCAGGCGGCGCGGGAAACGCGCGGAACGCCGACCGGTGGCTCGGTTCCGAATGGTGCCCGGATCGAGCGTGAGCTGAACTATGATTTCAACGAGCGCAGCACTTTGGTGCTCGCGCTTCGCAATCCGGATTTCACAACGGCCGCCAGGATCGAAGACACGATCAATGCGTCATTCAAGTTCCCGATCGCCTCCGTACGCGATCCCGGCACGATCCAGCTTGATCTTCGCGGCATGACAGAATCGCCCTCCCGAATGCTCGCGAGCATCGAGAACCTTCCGATCCGGGTGGCCTCACCTGCCCGGATCGTGATCGACGAGAAATCGGGAACGATCGTTCTGGGCGAGGATGTCACGATTTCGAAGGTTGCGATCGCGCAGGGCAATATATCGATCAAGGTGACGGAGTATCCGTTCGCGTCCCAGCCCAACCCCTTCTCGCAAGGCGAGACGATCGTGCTGCCCCGCTCGGATATTCAGATCACCGAAACCGGTAGCCGCAACATCGCGATGCTGGAGCCCAACGTGTCGCTGTCCCAGCTCATCGCTGGCCTCAACGCGCTCGGAGTCTCACCGCAGGAAATGGCCGACATCATCCGAGCCATGAAGACCGCAGGTGCCATCCACGCGGAACTGGTCATTCGCTAGATCCGCGCGAGCGTGCGTAACGACGATCCGGGAAGGCGCGGGACCTACTCCTCCTTCGGCGGCGGCCGGACGATGGTAATCAGGCCCCGGCGTTTCAGGTCCATCAATGTGGTCAGGAACTCGCGCTGAAGCGTGTCCGACACGTCTTGCGAGACAGCCGGCACGTCCTTGATGTCATCGCGCAGGGAATCGGCCATGCGCGATGAGATATTCGCCAGCAGGTAATCCGAAACCGCTGAATAGCCCTCGCGCAGGCTCGCCAGAAGTTTCACCATGACGGCATTGTCGATCTCTCGGAACACCACAGGCACCGAGTTACGCGGCAGGATGTCCGGAAGCGAGTCGATCGTGAACAGGCCTTTCTGGATGGTCGGCAGCTTTGTCTCGTGCTGGGAACGCAGAAAACTCACAAGGCTCTCGCGCTTCTGATCGGGAATCAGGCTCAGCACCTCGCCGATGGTTTCTAGATATTCGTCCGCCGACTCTGCCACCTCTTCCCTGTTGTTGAGAAACTCTATTTCCATCATCCGTTCGAGTGCAGTGTCGATGCCGGGATCCACTTTCGAGGACTCCACCATCTGCCCCAGCGTGGGGCTGATCTTCTCGTCCGGCAGCATGCACAGGATGTTCGAAGCCATGCCCGCGTCAAGCTTGCGCAGGATCAGCGCGATGATGTTGGGCGGCAGGCGGCTGAGGTATTCGGCAATCTGCTTCGGTTCGCGTTCGCGCAGGCGTGACCATGTATCCCCGCCGGCATTGCTGCCTGCACCGGATTCCTGAGGCGAATTGCCATACAGAAGGCTGAGCCTCGACGCATCGACGATACCCGACATCACCTGCCGCGCCCGGTCACGCCCTCCGCGCATCGAACCGGCATTCTCGCGAAGCTGCGTCAGGAAATCGATCGCGATCTCGACTAGCTCCTCGCGGGCGAGAACCGAAATGCCCTCTAGCGCGGTGGCCACCTTGGCGAGCGCGGCGTCATCGAGTTTCTCGACGATGGGCTTTGCGGCGCTTTCACCCAGAAGGGCGATGATCACAGCGGCGCGCTGCGACGCGGTGATGGTGGCGCGGCGAGCCGTCCGCCCCGCTACCTGATCGGTCCGGCGGGCAGGCGTATCACGTTTGGTGGGCGTGTTCATCCGGAATAACCTCTGAGGACCGCTTCAGTAATCTTCAGCCAGCCATCAGCCAGCACAAAGAACCCGAGCTTGAAAGGAAGCGAGACCACCGTCGGCGGAACCATCATCATGCCGACGGCCATCAGGACCGATGCAACGACGAGATCGATCACCATGAACGGCAGGAAGATCACGAAGCCGATCTGGAAAGCGTGCTTGATCTCGCTGAGCATGAAGGCCGTGGCCAGCAGGGAGAAGGACGGAGGCTCACCGGCCACAACCGGTCGGTTGACCGCGTCGCCGAGCGTCAGCAGCGCCTCGGGGTCCGTACGCCGCGTCATGAACTCGCGAAACGGATCTGTCGTCAGCGTCCAGGCCTGCTGTTCGCTGAGCGTGCCATCCATGTAGGGCGTGATGCCGTCCTGCCAGGCCGCCATGAAAACAGGCTCCATGACAAAAAAGGTCAGGAACATCGCCAGCGCCATGATCATCATGTTCGGCGGCGCCTGCTGCACACCGATAGCCTGGCGCATGAACGAGATGACGATGACCATGAACGGCAGGCAGGTCACCATCATGGCGATGCCAGGCACGAGGCTCAGCACCGACACGAGCAGGAGAAGCTGGATGACGGAGCTGCTCAGGCGTCCGTCTCCGTCCGGATTGATCAGGCCTTCCAACGCCGGAATCTGTCCGGGCACGGCCTGTTGCGCATGCGCCGCGCCGGCCAGAAAGACCGTCAGCGCAACAAGCAACAAGATCCGCAGGAAGGCGCCAGGATTAGCCATTGTCGTCCTGCGTCCGCTCGATGATCTCGATGATCTTGACCGCGATCGTGCCATCGCCTGTTTCGACCAGCTCACCCTTTGCGATCAGCTTGTTGTCGATGCACAGATCGACCGGATCATCGATCCGCGACGTCAGGGCGACGATCGATTCGGGTTGCAGTTCGAGGATTTCCGATACGCTGAGCCGCTTCGACCCGATCGACACCGTTACGGTAACCGGCACGCTGTAAATGGAGCGCCTGAACGCATTGCGGCCCGAGGTATCCCTCCGCTCCTCGACAACCGCTTCTGGGGGCGCTTTTTCGGGATTGGCCATGCTTCTACTCCTTGGTGACGGATTGGGTTGAGGTCAGGTGCGACAGGCAAGCCTGAAGCAGTCCGTCGAAATCGAAGGTGAGCCCGCCGGTCTGCCACGAGACATCCACTCGCCCCTCCCCGTCGGCTGGCATCGGCGTCAGCGTGCAGCGATGCGCCAGCGACGGCGAGCGTTCGATCAGTTCACGCAGCTGTTCGGCGAGCTCCGCTTCGGCCCGGATATCCACGACCGCGGCCGAGGCCGGCACCAGCAACGACAGGTGCCGGCTGATCTCTTCTGCAAGGAAGCGTCTGGACAGTTCCGGAAACAGTTTTGCTGCGATGGATTGGATCGTCTGGAGCGTCTGGGCCTGGGCGTCACGTTCGATCCGGTCGAGCTTGCTGTTGAGGCTCGCCAGTGACGCTTCGATCTTCTTGAAGTCGAGGGGTTGCGGAGCGGCTTCAGCCACGGGCGTTTCGGCGTGGCCCGGTTCGGCGCACCGGCCGTCAGCCTGCGGATGATCGCTCTCCGTCTCACCGACCGGATGGCCGCTCAGTTCCCTGAGCCAGCGGCCCGGCGCGCGGGCGGCAGCGTTGCCTGAATCAAAGCGGGGAAGTCCCGCGAACACGGTCTCACTCATTGACCGCGACCTTCTGGTCTTCGTTCAGCCATTGCTG
>JBGTKN010000101.1:0-3083 GCA_041744615.1 Hyphomonas sp.
CCCAGAAGCGCTGAATGTCGCCCCCGGTGCCGAAGGCCAGCCGCGCCAGCGCCTCGCGGCAGAGCCAGTCGACCTGCGCGGCGTCGGTATGCTCGGCCGCGCGGTAATGATCCGGAATGACGCGTTCGGTCAGATCATAGAACTTGGTGAAGCCGTCGCGGTGCGAAGTCGACAGTTCCCCGGCATACCACATGTAATCTAGCGCCAGCTTGTGCGGCGGGCGGCGCCACATCTCACGCTTGCCGACAATCTTGGTGTCGAACGCCTTGGTGCTGAGCGGGCCTTCCGCTTCGATCCGTGCACGGATGGCAGCCCGCCCGTCCTCATCCAGCATGCCGCGGTGCCATTCCCAGCTGCGCACCTTCTCCTCCATCCGGCGGAACTGGCGCCGCCACATCGGATAGAAGTTCATAGGAATAAGCGAGGCATCATGCGTGAAATGCTCGAATACGTGGCGGTCACGCGCCAGGCACGCGTGCAGCATGGGCTCGCGGTAATTCTGGTTGCGGCTCCACAGAATATGGTCGTGCGCGCGCGCAACCACGCGGATCGTATCCAGCTGCACGAAGCCAAGCTTGCGGATCGTGCCGGCAATGTCCACCGGCCCCGTCGGCGGCGTCGACAGCCCCTGCGCCTCCAGCCACAGCCGGCGCGCATCCCGGTTGGCAATCCTCAGTGCCATGACTTTCGCGCCCCCCGGCGTCCACCTTATCTTGTCTTGTAGTTCTTGATTAGCCGGGCACCTTGTTCCCATTGGGCAGCCCAGAGGATCACGGTCGGCGAGGAGGCGAGATAAACATCCTTTGCTTCCCCGGACCGGACCCCGCCGATCAGGCTGATCAGGTCCGCCGCGATCACCGAGAGCCGTGAAGGCTGGCCGGCCGCCGACAATGTGTTCTCGGCCGAAACGCGCGCGGAGTCGGCGGCAATGGCGTCCACGTAGAACACGATCCGCTCGCGGCCTTCGATGGACTGTGTCAGCGGATCGCCGTCCGGGCTGGTGATGTAGAAAGCGGGCGGCCGGGTCACGTCCCCGTCCACCAGAACGGCATTGTCCGCGCTGGTGCGCCAGACCACATCTCCGCCGGCGACCGCGTAGAGGTCCGCCGCATTGATCAGCCTGCCTTCGACCTTGTCGCCTATGCCCGCCTCCATCGTCATAGCGGCGGCATCACCCGCATCGAGGAAGGCGACGACCACCTCGCGCTGCGACGCGCCATCCGGGCTGCGGACAACTTCCATCATCGCCGCGCCGGTCGCCGGGTCGGTCGGCACGATGACGTATAGGCCGGACATCGACTCGCGCAGCGCCGTCATGCCGGCGGCGTCCTCTGCAATGGCAAAGGGCACGGGCACCAGCGTCAACACGGCAGCCGATATCCATCGCAACATCTGGAAACTCCTCCTGAACCCCTCCCGGCAGCCTATCGGGCTGCGCGCCGTCGTCCAGCCGATCAAGGCAGCTCGCCGGACCCTGCGGGCTCCAGCGCCAAAGGCGCCAGCTGGTCGTCGATCGCCGAATTCACGGGGTCCGGCCAGTCACCGCCGGTGCCGACGCAATCACGCCGGAAGTCCACCCCGGTCGACTCGACGCTGTCCGGCCGGCGCGGATGGCTCGTCAGAGACACTTCCCAGTCGAACTGGCAGGCGCGCGTCGCAAAGCTGCGCGTGCAGACGGCCATCGGCTCGGGATAGTCCGCATGTGCCTCGCCATACCGGCATTCATACCCGGCCTCGCCGAGTTGCGCGACCGCGCCTGCGCGGCCTTCGCGCCGGGCGATCCGGCTGACATCATTGGCCAGCGCGACGTACAGCTTCTCGCACCGTTCATGCTGCCAGTCATGCCACTGGTGCAACTCGGACACCGTCTGCGGCTTGTGCGGATCATGCGCGCATGCGCCGATCCCCGTCGCCAGGACCGCCACAAGCCAGAAATTCATCTGCATGTCCGTCTCCCTTTATCGCTGCACAATTCTATCAGATTGCGGCACATTCAAGGATTTCGGTCGATCCAGCCGCAATCGACAACCTCCTCGCCGGACTTTCGATGGCCTTGCAACACCGCCGCAACTTGAAGCCCCGTTTATTTTTCCCCTAGACTAACCCGTGAACTTGGGAGTCCGAATATGGCAATCGAAATAGCCGAGTCTATTGAGCAGCCGGACAAGCAGCCCGGAGCACATCTTTCCAAAACCGAGCGCTTCTTTGCGCGAATGGCCCTTGCCCAGACGGTCACAGCGGTTGTGGCGGTCGCTATTTCCTGCGCGGCGATGTACGCGACCTGGGAGCAGGCTGGCGCGGCACGCCTGCAAACGGAGGCGCAGGTCTGGCCACGCTTGGTGAGTTACACAAACTTGCTGCAGAGCGAAGCGGGTGAGCCCGTGTATGAAGTGATAATGGCAAATCGCGGTGTCGGCCCCGCTGAAGTCCGCTCCATGCGCGTCCGCCGCGGAGATGAGGTCATTCGTCAGTACAGTGACATTGTCGAAGCGCTGCCCGATTTCGGCCGGGATGTCCGCTTACGCCGCAGCTACATAAATTACAGGATATTCGCTCCCAGTGAAGAGGCTGTGATCATTGGCGCCCAGGGTCAGGACGTCATCGACGCTGTGAACACGATCATCGATGGGTTCTCGGTTGAACTTTGCTATTGTTCGATCCTGAATCAATGCTGGCTTCTGGTCGATGATCTGAATAGCCCGATTGATCAATGTCCCGACCACGGAGTCAACGAGTTTCGTAACTAAGCGGCACGTCAAAGAAGAATCTGGACGAGGCTCCCGGCCCCGGCCGCAAGCAGCGGCGCCAGGAACAGGTTCAACTGGCTGCGTTCCTCCGGCCGCAGGCATCGGTATCGGCCCATTTGCCCCGCCGCACCTGCACGAAACTGTTGATAAGCACCGCCGCCACCACCCCGCCGGTGACCCGGAGGATCGCCTGCATCATCTCCGGTGAAGCGCCGCCGGCCGCTGCAGCAAAACCGGCCGCCACGGGCATCACGATTGCGGGGTGCCCGGCTACCGACACGGCATGCGCCATCGCCGTGCGCATCAGGGCAGTAGCAAGGTCGCGCCGGTCGTCGC
>JBGTKN010000102.1:0-30859 GCA_041744615.1 Hyphomonas sp.
CCCGGCGGACCGTCGAAGGCGCCGCCGCACTGATGGCCACCAGCGGCGACGATCCCGAAGCCCTGCGCCGCGCAGTCACTTCCCCCGGCGGCACCACTCAGGCGGCCCTTGACATCCTCATGGACACGGGTGGGATGCCCCGGTTGCTTAGAGACGCCTTGCGCGCTGCTGCCGCCCGCGACCGGCAGCTGTCAAAAGAGGCAGACTGAAACCCAGGGAGGCCCGCCTTGGCGGTTGCTGAAAAGATCATCGAGAAGGGGCTGAAGGCCGCCCTCGACCTGGCGGCGACCCGCGCCTGGTCAGATATTCCGCTGGCGGACATTGCCGCGAAAGCGAAGTTGAATCTGTCGGACTTTCACGGTGTGGCCGCCCGAGAAGATCTCGTCGAAGCGATGGACGCGCATTTCGACAAGGCAATGTCGGCCGAAGGAGTGCCAGACGAAACCTCGGCGCGTGAGCGTCTGTTCGACGTCATCATGCTGCGCTTCGAAGCGATGGAACCTTATCGCTCAGGCATCACAGAGATCACTAAGTTTCGCGAAACCTCTCTATTCCATCTGATCCGTCTGCCAAATCATCGCCATGCCAGCGCCGCCTGGGCGCTCGCCTCCGCCAGTCTCGACAATGACGCCGGCGCGCCCGCCAGCCTGAAGCGTATCGCCATAGGGATCGTCATCGCGCAGGCCGAACGCGCCTGGCGCAAGGAGACCAGCGGCGATTTCGCGCTCACCATGGCGGCGCTCGATAAGGGCCTGCGCCGCGCCGAGGAACGACTCGGCCAGTTTCGCCGCCTTACCGGCGGACGCTTCGCGACGAAACCAGAAACCGAAGAAGCCGTCCCATGACCCGTCCCGGACTCGATACCCATCCGCTCGAACTGAAAGCGGACTGGTTCAATACGCTGTTTGCTGAAATCGGCATCGACGCCGAGGTGCGCGGCTTTACCGCCAAGTCCATCGGCACCGGCCAGATCGGCGAGAACGTGCGCTTTGTGTTCGACTACGCGCACGCCGGTGCTAACGCGCCGACTACGTTGGTGGGCAAGTTCCCCTCGGCCAGCGAAGCCAGCATCATGACGGCGAAGCTCTTGAACCATTACAAGCGCGAAGTGATGTTCTACCGCACGTTCCCGAAGGTGGCGGGCCGCATCACGCCGAACGCGCTGTACACGGACTATGATCCGGAAACCAACCGCTTCGCGCTGATCATGGAAGACATGTCGCCGTCCGAGCAGGGCGACCAGCTTAAAGGCTGCGACATCGAGGAGGCGCGTCTTGCCATGGAAGCCGCCGCCGTGCTGCATGCGTCGCACTGGCAGGACCCCCTGCTCGACGAGCATGACTGGTTGCAGGGCTCCGCCAAGGCGCCGCCGCCGGGTCTCAGCTCCGAAATGGTTGCCGGGCTCTGGGGCGGTTTCAAGAATCGTTATGCTGAAAAACTAAATGCGGACCTGATTGAAGTCGGCGATGCCTACGCTGCCAGCCTGCCGAAGTGGGGCGAGGCCTATCAGGGCCCGTTCGCGCTGACGCATTCGGACTACCGGCTCGATAACATGCTGTTCGGAAAGCCGGGCGCCAGGAAGCCGCTCGCGGTCGTCGACTGGCAGACCGCTGGCAAGGGCGCGCCTGCCAATGACGTGTCCTATTTCATCGGCGCGGGTCTCACCCGCGAGGACCGCCCGAAGCATGAACAGGCCCTGCTGCGTCACTATCATGACTGCCTGAAGGCTGAGGGCATCACCGGCTATGGCTTCGATGATCTCTACACGCACTATCGCTGGTTCGCCTTCTACGGCGTCTCGGTCGCCTTCGCCGCCGCGATGCTGGTGAAGCAGACGGAGCGCGGCGACGACATGTTCCTGACGATGCTTCGGCGTCACTGCGCCCAGATCAGAGACAACAACAGTCTCGAGTTGCTGAAAACGCTCGTCTGATTTTTAGCGTAGGCGCGCCGCGATCAGGCCAGCTGCCGCCTCGACCGATACCTGTTCGGTATCGATCATGATATCCGCTTTCGGCATTGCCCGTTCGCACGCATCGAATTCCGCCTGCAGCTTGGCAAGCAGTTTCGCGTCCCGCAGTTTGCCGAATCTCGCCCGGTCTTCGTTCGCGATCCGCGTGGTCTGTCCGTCGGCGGAAAGCCTGAGATGTACCAGGAGCACCTCGCCGCCGGCGCCGCGCACGAAATCGACCACACGCTGGGCAAACTCCGGAGAGACAGATCCCTCGGGCTGGAACGTGAAGATCAGCGACCGGTCCTCGGCCACCGCCGCGTCGAACACGTCCATCCAGAACTGTTCGCGCAGCCGCACGAAGGAGGGTGATCCGAACGGAAAGACGGAAGCCACCGTGTCGACAACGAGGTGGTTGTGGAACAGCGCCAGCCCCGTCATCTCGGCGACGCGCGCCGACACCGTGAACTTCCCCGCCGCCGGCGGCCCATAGACGAAGACGAGTTTCATCGCGCGCCTATTCGAACGGATTGCTCGACTTCGAGGCGTCGTACTCGAGGTTCCCGAACCGCGTGACGCGTGCGTCGAAGGCGAGCTTCACGGTGCCAATCGGGCCATGACGCTGCTTGGAGACGATCACCTCGGCGGTTCCGAAAACCTGGTCCATACGGGCGCGCCAGGCTTTCCACTTGTCACTAGAGGACGGATCATTCGGGTCCGCGGGGGGTTCGGTCCGCGAAAGGTAATACTCTTCGCGGAACACGAACATCACGATGTCGGCGTCCTGCTCGATCGAGCCCGATTCGCGCAAGTCAGACAGCTGCGGGCGCTTGTCGTCACGCTGCTCCACGGCGCGTGAGAGCTGCGACAACGCCATCACCGGCACGTTGAGATCTTTCGCCAGTGCTTTCAGGGCGGTGGTGATCTGGGTAACTTCCTGGACGCGGTTGGCATTGGAATTCGAGGCGGTCGTTATCAGCTGAAGATAGTCGATGACGATCAAGTCGATGCCGACCGACCGGCGCAGTCGGCGCGCGCGGGCAGTCAACTCGCCGATGGAAATGCCGCCCGTGTCGTCGATATAGAGCGGCAGGTTCTGCATCTCGGCCGTCGCCTCTGACAGACGTTCGAAGTCCGCCTTCGACAATTTGCCCTGCCGGATGTCATGCGAGCTGATGCCGGTGCGTTCGGCGAGAATCCGGGTGGCGAGTTGCTCGCTCGACATTTCCAGCGAGAAGAAGGCCACGATGCCGCCATCCATTGTCCGGTGCGAGCCGTCGTCGAGCGTCTCGTAGCGGTAATTCTTGGCGACGTTGTAGGCGATGTTGGTGGCGAGAGAGGTCTTGCCCATAGAGGGGCGTCCGGCGAGGATGAGAAGGTCCGAGCGGTGGAAACCGCCGAGCTGTTCGTCCAGATCCCGCAGCGCGGTCGGGATGCCCGCAATCTTTCCGCCACGCTTGAAGGCTGCCTCGGCGGTGACCAGCGACTCGGCGAGCGCTTCGGCGAAGCTCGAGAAGCCGCGCTCGGAACTGCCGCGTTCGGCGAGTTCGAAGAGGGCGCGCTCGGCCTTGTTGATCAGCGTCGACCCTGTGTCTTCATCTTCCGGCACCAGCGACTGCGCCTGGATGCCCGCGCCAACGCGGATCAGCTCGCGCCGGATGGCGAGGTCGCGGATGATGCGCGCATAGTCCTTCACCTCCGGGCCAAAGGCGGCAGCGTCCAGAAGGTCAACGAGGTATTTCCCGCCGCCGATCTCTGTCAGCTTTTCCTTCTGCTCGAAATGCTCGCGCAGGGTCACGCCGTCCGCCACGCGGCCGGTCTGGATCATGTTTGAGGCGACTTCGTAGAGCAGGTTGTGAGCCGGGGCATAGAAATCGACCGGGCGCAGGATGTCGGCGATGTACTGGTAGACGTTGTTGTCGAACAGGATTGCGCCCAGCACGGCGGCTTCGGCGGCAAGGTTGTGCGGTGAGACAACGGGTGTGTGCGAGGTCGTTTGCTGGTTCATCCGCAGATATTAACCCAACGACTGCCTGAAGGCTTGGGGGCGGCCACATTTTTGAGTGAGCGAATCACAAGAAAAAAGCCGCGGCTGCTGGCGGCCGCGGCTTTTGTTCGGTTGCGAAGCGGTCGGTGACTAGTCGTCGTCGCCGGCCGGACCGCGCTCTGCGGCAGCTTCAGCCAGTTCGCCGGCCTGTTCTGCAGCAAAGGCAGCGTTGGCAGCCTGCAGAGCCTCGGCGATGTTCTCGCCTTTGGCCTGACGTTCGGCTTCTTCGTTCGACCGGGCCACGTTGACCTGGACCTTCACGGCGACTTCGGCGTGCAGGCGGATCGAGACGTCGAAAATGCCGATGGCCTTGATCGGCTTGTCGAGACGCACGCCGTTGCGGGGCACTTCATGACCGGCCGCTTCGGCGGCGTCTGCGACGTCGCGGGCGGAGACCGATCCGTAAAGCTGACCCGTTTCGCCGGCTTGACGGATCAGCACGAAGACGGCGCCTTCAAGCTTCTCGGCATCGGTTTTCGCGGCGTCGCGGGCAGCGGCGTTGCGAGCTTCGATGGCTTCACGCTCGTTTTCGAAGCGCTTGCGGTTGCGGTCGTTGGCAACCAGCGCCTTGCCTTGCGGGATCAGGAAGTTGCGACCGAAACCGTTTTTCACGCGGACTTCGTCGCCAATCTTGCCGAGCCGTTCGATACGTTCAAGGAGGATGACTTGCATGGTTTTCGCTCCTTACTTCACTTCAAACGGGATGAGCGCCAGCATGCGGGCGCGCTTGATCGCCTGAGCCAGCTTGCGCTGGTTT
Organism: Hyphomonas sp.; assembly: GCA_041744615.1. Taxonomy (GTDB): domain Bacteria; phylum Pseudomonadota; class Alphaproteobacteria; order Caulobacterales; family Hyphomonadaceae; genus Hyphomonas. The sequence goes on from JBGTKN010000102.1 coordinate 4,756, forward strand.
TTCAGGTTCACGGCGGTGATGCGGCTGGGCACGATCTTTCCTTTTTCGGAAATGTAGCGCTGCAGCATCTTGACGTCTTTGTAGTCGATTTCCTGCGCGTGCTCACCCGTGAAAGGGTCCACCTTGCGGCGGCGTCCGAACGGACGGCGGGCCGGAATGTTCGTGATGTTGATTTTCTGTGCCATCGGATCTGTTCCTCTCCCTTAGTCGCGCGGACGGCGCTCTTTACGCGACAGAACCGGTGACGGCTCGTCGGTAAGCGTTTCGACGCGGACGGTCAGGTAGCGCATCACGTCTTCCGACAGGCGCTGGCGGCGTTCAAGCTCGTGGATCGCAACAGCCGGCCCATCGATATTGATGAGCGAGTAGTGGCCTTTGCGTTGTTTCTTGATCGGGTAGGCGAGGCTGCGTAGGCCCCAGTATTCCGTCTTGCCGACGGTGGCGCCTTTTTCCTTGAGGAAAGCGCCCATTTCTTCGATGAACGTATCAACCTGGGCAGGCGAAATGTCCGGTCGTGTGATCACGACGTGTTCGTATAGTGCCATGTTTTCATTCCCAAAATTCGAAGATGCGGCGCTGGGGGGCGGGAGACCCGTACCAGCGATGGCCCCTCTTTTTCCGGCTCATTCCGGGGACTTGAGGACCGCACCTTGCTGCGAAGGGGGGTCTAAAGCCTATCTGGCCACGGATTTCAAGCGCTTGCATGCCGGCAGGGCGCGCTTTAGCACGGCCGAAACAATGGGAGGCCAATACATATGGGGGTCCGCCAATGACGCTCGCATTCATCTTTCCGGGACAGGGAAGCCAGGAAATCGGCATGGGCAAGGCGCTCGCGGAGGCTTTTCCCGCCGCCAGGGCGGTGTTCGAGGAGGTAAACACCGCTCTCGGGCAGGACCTGTCCGGCCTGATGTGGAGCGGCGATCTCGCTGAACTCACCCTCACCTCCAACGCCCAACCCGCCCTGATGGCGCACTCGCTGGCGGTCTTTAAGGCGCTCGAGGCGAGTTTCGGGATCACGGTCAAGGAGGCGGCGTTCGTCGCGGGCCATTCCCTGGGCGAGTATTCTGCGCTCGCCGCAGCCGGATCGATCAGCCTCGCCGACACCGCCCGTCTGCTGCGCATCCGCGGCGACGCCATGCAATCCGCCGTCAAGCCCGGCGAGGGCGCCATGGCGGCCTTGCTTGGCGCAGAGGTGGATCAGGCCGAAGCAGCTTGCGCGGCCGGCCGCGCGACGGGTGGGGCTTGCGAGATCGCCAATGACAACGCTCCCGGCCAGCTGGTCATCTCCGGCACCAAGGCTGCCATCGACGCCGCTGTCGCCTGGTCGCAGGCGAACGGCGTCAAGAAGGCGATGGCGCTCAACGTCTCTGCGCCGTTTCATTGCTCGTTGATGCAGCCCGCCGCTGACGCGATGGCCGAAGCGCTGGCGAAGACCGAGATCAAGTCTCCTGACGTGCCGCTGGTCGCGAACGTCACGGCCGCTGCTGTCACCGATCCCGAAACCATCCGCCAGAACCTTGTGAAGCAGGTCACCGGCCGGGTGCGCTGGACCGAGTCTGTTCAGTTCATGGTGCGGGAGGGCGTCACAATGACCGGCGAAGTCGGCAACGGCAAAGTGCTCACAGTGATGCAGCGCCGCATCGAGAAATCCCTCAACGGCTTCACCCTCGGCGCGCCCGAGGACCTCGAAGCTTTCGCCAAAGCACTCAAAGGATAGCTGATGGATTTTGTCGTCTGGATTCTCAGCGACTTTCGAACCTACATTTTCTTGTTTGCCACGCTCGTCGTTTCATTCGAACTGGTGCGCCGGCGCAGAAAGAACAAGGCCCCCAGAATAGCGCCCGAGGACTACTGGGCTTCGCAAAAGCAGAAGGAAGATTGACACATGTTCGACCTCACAGGACGCACGGCCCTTGTTACCGGCGCGTCGGGCGGCATCGGCCGCGCGATTGCGCTGGCGCTTTCAGACGCGGGCGCAAAGGTCGCCCTGTCGGGTACGCGCGAAGCAGTGCTGCAGGAAGTCGCCTCGACACTGAAAGGCGAGAGCGCCATTGTGCCGTGCAACCTGTCTGATCCGGCCGCGGTCGATGCGCTGGTCGGCCAAGCCGAAGCCGCGCTCGGGCCGCTCGACATCCTTGTGGCCAATGCCGGGATCACGCGTGACAAATTGCTCATCCAGATGAAGGACGAGGACTGGAGCGAAGTCATCAATGTCAACCTCGGCTCCTATTTTCGTCTCGCCAAGACCGCGGTGCGGGGCATGATGAAGCGCCGCCACGGACGCATCATCGGGATCACCTCTATCGTCGGCGTCACCGGAAACCCCGGACAGGCGAATTACTGCGCCTCGAAGGCCGGCATGATCGGCTTCACGAAATCGCTTGCCCAGGAAGTCGCCAGCCGCTCGATCACGGCCAATACGATTGCCCCCGGTTTCATCGAATCGCCCATGACGGATGTGCTCCCGGACGCCCAGAAACAGGCCCTGCTTGGCCAGATTCCCTCGGGCCGGCTGGGTCAGGGCGGCGATATTGCTGCAGCTGCGGTATACCTCGCCTCAGACGAGGCGGCCTATGTGACGGGCCAAACCCTGCACGTAAACGGCGGAATGGCGATGATCTGACCCTGTGCAGTCGCCTTTGAGACAAGGGCTTGGCGCTTCGCTGGAGTGTGTGCTAGGCGCAACACAATGGTTCAAAAAGAGGGCCAGTCCTCAGTTATATCATGAGAGGTATTCATGTCTGACGTTCTTGAGCGCGTGAAAAAAATTGTCGTCGAGAATCTCGACGTGGAAGCCGACAAAGTGGTTGAGGGCGCAAGCTTCATCGACGACCTCGGCGCCGACTCACTCGACCTGGTCGAGCTCGTGATGGCTTTCGAAGAAGAGTTCAACATTGAGATCCCGGACGATGTCCAGGAATCGATCCGCTCGGTCGGCGACGCCGTCACCCACATCAAAGCGCACATCTAAGGCGCCTGGTCTTCGATGTCTGAACGCCGCGTCGTCATAACGGGTATTGGTATCGTGTCCCCCCTCGCGTGGGGGCGCGAAGCCACTTGGGAACGCCTGATCGCCGGCAAGTCCGGTGCAGGTCCCATCGACAAGTTCGACGCGTCGGATCTTCCCTGCAAGATTGCCTTCCAGGTGCCTTACGTCTCCGGCCGGGGCGGCGGTGCGGGTGATGCCCACGCCTTCGATCCCGACAAGGTGATGTCGTCCAAGGAACAGCGCCGGACCGACGAGTTCGTCGTCTACGCTGTTGCCGCGGCGGATGAAGCTCTAGCGGACGCCAACTGGAAACCGGAAACCGAAGAAGACCAGGAACGCACAGGCGTTCTGATCGGCTCGGGCATTGGCGGTCTCGAGACGATCTACGAGACATCGATCATCCTGCACGAACAGGGCCCGCGCAAAGTGAGTCCGTTCTTCATTCCCGCCTCGCTGATTAACCTCGCTTCCGGCCAGGTCTCGATCCGGCACGGGTTGAAGGGTCCGAACCATTCGGTCGTCACCGCCTGCGCCACCGGCGCCCACGCGATCGGCGACTCGTCGCGGCTCATCAAGTATGGCGATGCCGACATCATGGTGGCGGGCGGTGCCGAAGCGGTGATCGGCCGTCTGGGCATAGCGGGGTTCTGCGCCGCGAAAGCGATGTCCACGAATTTCAACGATACGCCCGAGAAAGCCTCGCGTCCCTATGACAAAGACCGCGATGGATTTGTCATGGGTGAAGGAGCGGCGGTGCTCATTCTCGAAGAGTATGAGCATGCGAAGAAACGCGGCGCGAAGATGTATGCCGAAGTGGTCGGCTACGGACTGACGGGAGACGCCTATCATATCACGGCGCCAGCCGAAGGCTCAGAGGGCGGCTTCCGCGCGATGAAGATGGCGCTGAAGAACTCCGGCATCGACCCGACCGAGATTGATTATGTCAACGCGCACGGCACCTCGACGCCGAAAGGCGACGAAGGCGAAGCGGGCGCCGTCGAGCGCACGTTCGGCGAGCATGCGAAGAACCTTTCCATGTCGTCGACCAAATCCGCCGTAGGCCACCTGCTCGGCGCGGCCGGTGCGATCGAGGCGGCGTTCTGCGCCCTCGCGATTCGCGACCAGATGATGCCGCCGACGCTGAACCTCGACAATCCAAGCTTCGAGACGGTGATCGACCTCATCCCGCACAAGGCCAAGAAAGGCCGGGTGCGCGCGGCGATGTCCAACAGCTTCGGCTTTGGTGGCACCAATGCCTCGCTGATCATCCGCGAAGTGACCTGAGAATTCCTGGCGCTGGCACCAATGCCGCACCGCACTGCGTGACTTGATTTCCGGGCCGGGGAGGGCACGGTAAAACGGATCCCGGTGTCCGGTAAAAGAGGCCCTCATGCGATTCCTGAAAGCGCTTTTCGTCTGGCTGTTCATGCTGGCCCTGCTTGCTGGCGCCGGCGCTGCCGCTGGTTGGGTCTGGTTCAACAATGAATTGTCCGGCCCCGGGCCGCTTGACGAGGAAATCGTCATCAAGGTGGAACCTGGTGAAACGCTGTCAGCGGTCGCAGCGCGTCTCGAGGCTGAGGGTGTCATCAAGGATGCGCGCCTGATGCGGTTGAAATCCCGTCTCGATGGCAGCGAACTCGAGATCAAGACCGGCGAATACATCATCGACAAGGGCGCCAGCGTGCAGGAGGTGCTCAGCATACTGATTGAAGGCCGCGCCCTGCTGCACAAGATCACACTGCCGGAAGGGCGCACCACCGCACAGCTCTTGCGAATGATCGAGAATGACAAACTCCTCGAAGGAGACATGCCGGAGGCGTTGCCGGAAGAGGGCACTTTATTGCCGGACACTTACCTATTCCACCGCGGCATGACGCGCCAGCAACTGATCGAGAAGATGCAGAAGGCGCAGGCGGATCTTCTGGAGGAGCTCTGGCCGACGCGGCAGGAAGGTCTTCCGATCAAGACGCCGTACGAGGCTGTGATCCTCGCTTCAATAGTCGAGAAGGAAACCGGGCGGGCGGATGAGCGCGATGAAGTCGCGGCGCTGTTCACGACCCGGTTGAAGCGCGGCATGCGCCTGCAGAGCGACCCGACGATCATCTACGGCATCTCGAAGGGCGAGCCACTCTATAACAAGGCTGGCCAGCGCCGCACCCTCCTGCGTTCCGAGATCGACCGGCATACGGAGTGGAATACCTACCAGGTCGACGGGCTGCCGAAGACGCCGATCTGCAATCCCGGCGCCGATGCCATCCGCGCCGTGCTCGACCCTCCGGAGACGGAGTATATCTTCTTCGTGGCAGATGGAAAAGGCGGGCACCTATTTGCGAAAACGCTGGCCGAGCATAACCGGAATGTCGCAGCCTACCGTGCTTATGAGCTCAGCGAGATTGCCAGGGAACGGGCGAACTGATGGGAATACTTTCGGGGATGACCGGCTTCGCACGGGTCACGGGGGAGGAAAGCTGGGGCACCTGGGCCTGGGAGGCGAAAAGCGTGAACGGCCGTTCGCTGGACGTCCGGGTCAACTATCCACCAGGCTGCGAGACGCTCGAGCGCGAGGTCAAGGCGATGGCCGCGGAGCGCTTCAACCGCGGCACGCTGCAAGTCAGTCTGCGGATCGATCTGGTGAGCGGGACGGGCGGCGTGGTGATCGACCATGCTCTGCTTGGCACCCTGGCGGAGGCCGCGCGCAAGGCCCTCGGCGCCGAGCTTACGCCTGAGGCGATTGCCACGTTGATGACGCTCAAAGGCGTCGTGGAAGCGAGTGGCTCGTCGCTGCGCGACCTTGGCGCCAACGAGGCAGCGATGGCGGTGCTGAGCACCGGGGCACACCAGGTGATGGACCAGCTGGTCGAGGGGCGCCGGGCCGAGGGCGCGTCGCTACTGAGCGTCTTGTCCGGCCACCTCGACGAGATCGAGTCCCTCGCGGCGGACGCGGCGAGACTCGCGTCAACGCAGCCCGGTCTGATCAAGGCGAAGCTGCAAAAGCAGCTTGAAGAACTCGACCGGGAAGGGCGGGTCGATGCCGAACGCTTTGCCGCCGAGGCAGCGTTGTCAGCGGCCCGCGCAGATGTCCGCGAAGAACTTGACCGGCTCGGCGCGCATGTGAAATCCGGCCGTGACCTGCTTAGGGCGGGCTCGCCAGCCGGCCGCAAGATCGACTTTTTGGCGCAAGAGCTGAACCGCGAGGCCAATACGCTTTGCTCGAAATCCATCAGTCTCGATTTGACGAATGCGGGACTCGGCCTCAAAGGGGTGATCGACCAGTTCAAGGAGCAGGCGGCCAATGTCGAATAGCGGACACCCGAAGGATCATGGCCGCCGGCGCGGGCTGATGCTCGTCCTGTCGAGCCCGTCGGGCGCTGGCAAGACCACGCTCGGGAAAAAGCTGGTGGAAGAGTTCACCGACGTGAAGCTGTCCGTGTCCGCGACGACCCGCGATCCACGGCCCGGCGAGGCCGACGGCAAGGACTATTTCTTCAAGTCGATGGACGCGTTCAAGGCGATGGCCGGCGCGGGCGAGTTCCTCGAATGGGCGCAAGTCTACAAGGAATGCTACGGCACGCCCAAGGCTGACACGATCAAGCGGCTGGAGCGCGGTGAAGACGTTCTGTTCGATGTCGATTGGCAGGGCGCCGATGCGCTGCATGACCAGATGCCGAATGATGTAGTGTCGGTGTTCGTGCTGCCGCCGAGCATGAAAGCGCTGGAAGAGCGTCTCGCGAACCGCCCCGGCTCGACACCGGAGATGGTCGCCTTGCGCATGGAAGGGGCCAAGCGCGAGATCATGCACTGGCGCCGCTACGACTACGTCATCGTCAACGAAGACCTCGACATCGCCTACCAGCGCCTGAAGCGCATCATGCTGACCGAACGGCTGAAGCGCCTGCGGCAGCTGGATCTCGAGAACCATGTGCGCACGCTGTTGGGCGAGAGCTAGGCCAGGCTCGCAGCCAGTATCCTAAACTCCGCTTGTGTCAGCGTTTCCGCACGCGCGGTCGGATCAATGCCGCAGTCCTGAAGCCATTCCTCGGCCTTCATTCCGCGCTTCTTGGCGAATGGCTTCAGCGCGGCGCGCAGCATCTTGCGGCGCTGGCCAAACGCGGCGCCCGCGACCTGTTCCAGCAGTTCGATATGCGCGAACCGTTTTTCCGGTGGCAGCGGATCGAACACCGCGACGGCGCTGTCGACTTTCGGCGGCGGGTTGAATGCACCGGGTGGAAGCGTTAAGGAAATGTAGGGGCGCGTGACGGATTGCGCGAGCACCGCCAATCGTCCGTAGGCGTCCGTATCGGGTTTCGCGCAGATACGCTCGGCCACTTCCTTCTGGAACATCAGCGCCATCTCGCCGCGCCAGTCGCCTGCCTTCAGCCAATCGACCAGAAGGGGCGTGCCAACATTGTAGGGCAGGTTCGCGATGATCATGGCCGGACCGGTGGCGCCGGCCTCGTCCAGCGCTTTTTCCCAGCGTACCTTGCGGGCGTCCCTGGCGATGACGATCAACTGGCCGCTTTTCGCTTCAGGCCAGTCGAGTAGCGCTTCGGAAAATCTCGGATCGGTCTCGACGACGATCAATCGGGCGGGATTCTCGTTCAGGATTGCACGGGTAAGGCCGCCGGGTCCGGGTCCGACTTCGATGACGGTGCGGCCGGTGGGCGAGCCCGCGGCATTTGCGGCGCGCTTTAGGATCGAAGGGTCAAACAGGAAGTGCTGGCCCAGTGCCTTTCGGGCGGGGGCATCGGTCAGGGGATGGTGTTCATCGCTCATGCGGCGGCTTTCTGGCGGTTGGCGGCGAAGGCCGCTGCGAGGCGGATGGCGGCGATCAGACTGTCTGGTTTGCAAGTGCCGGCGGCAGCGGCGTCATAGGCAGTGCCATGATCGGGACTGGTGCGCACGATCGGCAGGCCAAGCGTAGAATTGACACCGCCCCACATATCCAGCGTCTTGACCGGGATCAGCCCCTGGTCATGCGTCATCGCGATGACCGCGTCATACACGCCGGACAGCGCTTCGGCGAACACGGTATCGCCAGGCCGGGCGCGGGAGATGTTTATACCTTCCGCCTGCAGACGATCCGCGGCCGGATTGATGATGTCGATTTCTTCGCGGCCGATTGATCCGTCTTCGCCCGCATGCGGGTTGAGGCCGGTGAATGCAATGCACGGGTTGGCGATACCGAATTCGTGGATAAGGGATTCGTGCACGACGCGGGCAATGCGCTCAAGGCGGCCGTCGCCGAGTACGCCGGCGACGTCCACCAGTGGCATGTGGATAGTGGCAAGGGCAACCCGCAGGCCGCCGCCGGTCAGCATCATGACCGGGCGCGCCGTCTGGCCCGCCTGTTCGCACAGGTGCGCCACAAACTCCGTATGCCCTGGAAATTGGAAGCCGCTGGAATACAGTAGCGCCTTATTGATCGGATTGGTGACGATGCCTGAGGCGCGGCCCCCGAGCGCGTCGGCGACGGCCAGCTCGATGGCGCGGATGATGGCAGGCGCGGCGGCGTCATCGGGCCGGCCGGGGATGATGTCCGGCACGCCGTCCAGCGCGAAAACGGGGAGCGCTTTGCCAAAAACGCTGGACGCTTCTTCGGGTGAAGCAATGACCTGCGTTGGCACATGAGGGATCAGATTCGGAGAACCGATCAGATAGAAGGAAAGGGGTTTATTACCGTGCAGCGCCATCCAGGCCGCAGCCGCAATCGCGGGGCCGCAACCGGCAGGGTCGCCCATGGTCAGGGCCAGCGGAGGAAGGGCATTTTGGCTCACGCCCGCGATGTCGCGCCAATTGGCCGTTCAGGCAAGCGCGTTTCTCGCCGTTAACGGTAGATGATCGTGGCTTCCCGGCGCGAATTACGCAGTTCACGCTCGGAAATCATGTTCAACTCGCGTGCCTTGATGGAGTTCTTGAGATCTTCCTTCGAAGGCAGCGCTTCAGCCCCGTCCTGTCGGCGGCAGACATACATCACAGCCAGGCCGCCGCCGATGGCGAAAATCTCGGTCGGCGCCCCAACCTCGGTGGCGAGCACGAGCGAGCGGCCCTCTTCGCCGAGTTCGACGACGTCGATGTCCGGCAGGTCCTGTGACCGCAGCTGGCTTTTCGAATTGGCGACCGAACTCACGTCATCGCACGACTGGATGCGGGAAATGGCTTCTTTCAGCGTGGCCTCACTGCCATCAGTTGCTACCAGACGCTTCAAGTCGACCCGGGTGGTCGGCTGGCTGGGCTCGCGTTTTGCGGTGACGCTAAGGATGTAAATGCCGCTCTCGACTTCGACGGGGGCAAGCAGGGACGGAACGCCAGCCGCGGCTACGGCTTCGGCCAGAGCCGGCGCCAGGTCTTCCTCGGTCACCCAACCCATGTCGCCGCCTGTCGCGGCAGTGGGGGCGGACGAAATTCGCTGCGCGGCGACGCGGAATTCGGCGCCCTGCTGGAGCTGCTGGATAATTGAATCCGCTGCCTTGCGCGCTTCGACGCGGGTCGTTTCATCCGGGGCGTATAGAAAGATTTCGCCCACCCTGTACTGGGTCTTCTTTGCGGCGGTGCGCAGACGATTCAGCTGGTCTTCGACCTGGCTCTCGGAGACGCGGATACGAGTTCCGAACAGGCCGCTCATCAGACGGTTCCAGGCGATGTCGGCGCGAATCTGTTCTTCGAGACTGACCGGGTTGACGCCGGCTGCGACCAGCTGCTGGCGCAGACCATCGGCGCCGATACCGCCCTGCGTGGCCATGTCATCCATTTCGGCATTGATCTCGCGCGGATCAACTTCAACCTTGTACTCGGCCACCCGGTCGAGCTGCAGACGTTCATCGATCAATTGCTCGAGCGCCTGACCGGTAATCTGCTGAAGCTGTTCCTGCGAAGGCGTCTGGCGACCGAGGGTCAACATGAGAAGCCGCGCCCGTTGACGGACGTCGGAATAGGAGATCGGCTTGTCATTGACGATCGCCGCAATGCCCTCGAGCTGAAGCCGGTTTTCCTCTGCCGCCTGAGCCAGCGCCGACGGCGCGCTCAAGGCCACCAGGGCCGCCATCAAGACTGCACGTACCATTCGATCCTCCGTGGCATTCCGCTTCGCAGAGCGCCTTTTACCGTTTCCCGGCGACCATACAAATCCCGTACCGCCGCGCAACGCAGCAGCACAGTAGGCGCCGAATTGTTGCTGGAGTGAGGCGAAACCCGTCTTGCGATCAGTCGAAATCGCCGGAGCCAAAATTTCCTAGTGATTTCAAGGTGAAGCGGAACTGGAAATTCTCGGACGGCCCGAGTGTCCGGTCTCGCAGTTCGCTGCGGCTGTAGATCAGCTCAAACCGCGAACAATCATCCGAATAGGCCAGGCCGATTTCTTGTCGGGCGTCGAGATCCTTGGCGATGTCGCGTAGCTGGCCAAAGATCATCGAATATGCGCCCACCAGTTTCACTTCGCCGCGCACATAGAGCCCCTCGTCGGGCTGGCCGAGCGGGCTGACCCGCGCATCGATCTTGTAATACTGACCGACCGCGCGGAACCGGTCGAATGAAGTTGAGGCTCTCAGGTCGAGGCGGTTCAGCGCGAAATCCTCGTTGTCGAGGCGAACCCGGCTCGATAGCTGAAGAGCGCGCCCGAGGTCGAGTTGCGCCGAGGCTACCCAGTCTGACGATGTGCCATCAAGGTTCGAGGCGACGTCAAACGCCGGGTCCGGCCGGGAACGCCAGCGCTTGCCGACGGTAGTGCTGAGCTCCGTGCCGTTCTTCCAGATCGCCCTTGCCGTCAGTCCGGCGCTGAGCTTGCCGTCGCCTTCATGAAGGTCAAAATTGCCGAAGCCGTTTGCTTCATACAGGCTCGACTCATCGAACTCGAACAGCAGGCTGTCTTCGACCGGAATAGCCGGATCATTGGCATTCGAGAAGCCCCAGGCCGCCATCACGGCGGGCTCCAGCATCAGGTCGACGGATTTGCCCGGACGCACCATCGGATAGGCAAGCTTGGCGCCGGCATTGCCGACAGCGCGCGTGACATCAGCTTTGCCGCTGACGGCTTCGTCCAGCGCGTAATAGTCGCCCCGCAGTTCGACGAAGGGCTCGAATGTGGCGCCGCCTGGAAGGAGGTTGAAATCGCGCCATTCCGCACCGGCGCTGATGCGATGACTGTCGGCGCCGACATCGCGCGTCAGCACCGCCGAAGACACGTTCACATTGGCGAAACCGTAAGCACCGAGATCCCAGTTGTTTTCGGCATAAAGCAGCGGCGAGACGACCGGCAGGCGGCTGGCATCATCTTGGCCACGCAGACCCTGGAACTGCAACAAGGCCACGTCGGCATAATAGTCGTCGCCCTGACCCACAGCGAACAGCTGCGACAGAAGACGGCGGGGCTGGTTGGAATACAGACCGCGCTTGTCTGTCTGGCCATCGATATCATAGCGGCGGTCGTAGAGGTCGTCGGTCTGGCTTTCAACGCCGAAGCCCCACAGCCATTCCGGCGAAATCGCAAAGGCGCCATTGGCGTAGATATGGCCGCGGAATTTTTCCTCGCCGAAACGTTCGCCATCGCTGTCGAAATCGGCTTCCTGCGTAAAGCTCGAATCAATCTTGATGGCGCCGGAATAGAAACGCTTGCGGTACTCGAGGTTGATCAGCGGATTAACATTGGCCGACAGGAGCGGGGCAATCGTCATGTCCGAACTATCGGAGATCGCCCAATAGTAAGGCTGCTTGTAGAAGGTGCCAAGTTTCGAGGAGACGCCGACATCCGGGATCAGGAAGCCTGAACGGCGATCCGAACTCGGATCCGGGTGGGCGAGGTAGGGGAGGTAGAAGACCGGTATCCCGGCGACCTCGACGACTGCGTCGCGGTAGGAAATCATCTGGCTTTCCTGGTCGAGCACGGCGCGGCGGGCGCGGATCGTCCAGGTCGGCGTCCTGTCATCCGCGCAGACCTCGCAGGACGTGTAGACCACCTGGTCCAGCGAATTAACGCCGTTCGACTGACGGATCGCCGAATTGGCGGTCATGCTGGCGCCCTGCGCGAGGCGGGCGGAGAAACCTATGGCATAGCCGTCAGCGAGGTTTGAGCCGACTTCCATTTCGTCCGCGAACTGCTGGGAGCCGTCCGTGTCGATGATGATGACGTTGCCGGTGGCGCGCACCTTCTCGGTGTTTCGGTTATAAACGATCCGGTCAGCCCGCAGCGTGCGGCCCTGGTAGAGCGCTTCGACATTGCCTTCGGCGACGATGCTGTTCTCGCCGCTGAGTTCGTAGACCGTGTCAGCTTCGAGAATGACCCGTTCGTCGGCCGCTTCTGCCGAGAGAGGGGTTTCTGCCACACTGGATTCCTGGGCCTGTGCGGCCAGCGGCAGGACCGCGGAAAAGCCGGCCAGCAGGGCATATTGGGACCAGAAAGCCAAAGGTGCGATCCTCACTCTGCCGGCGTTCGGCGCAGCCTGCCTTCCCCTGCAGACCCCGCGCGGCGTTTGCAAAGGCTTAGAGTTGATCCATCGGGCCGTCCAGCCATCCGGCCATCCCTGCCTGCTTTTGGCGCCGCCGCCGGTGCGCGCGCGCCACAGGCGCCTATACAGCACGGGCGACCAGCCTGCCGGGACAGGACAAGGCCTCGCCCGCGAGTTCCTCACTATGAGCACGGCGTTGCACTGTGCGGCGTTCAGCCCTACGGCGCGGGCGATTTGGTCATGCGGAGCGGACCATCAAGGAATTCCCGCGTGAAGGCCGGCGGCGGCGGCAGGAAGGGGGGAATCCGGCGAGCGCCTTCAGGGCGTCCTGCGCATGACGGACGGGCGCGGCGCCCTGGCGGATTAGGCCATTTGTGTTTGCGGCGCGCGGGTCCAGCGGCGAGCCGGGAATGGCCATCACCTCGCGGCTTTGTTCGCCAGCCATACGGGCGGAGATTAACGAGCCGAAACGTTCGGCTGCCTCCACCCGGGCGACACTCCGGGCCATACCCGTGATGATGCGTTTGCTGCGGGGAGAATCCTGAGCACAAGCCCTGTAGCCAGTGGGGCTTTCCGACGCGATCAGGCCCTGTTCAGCGATCTCGCGGTAGAGCTGATCGATCTGGGGCGGATAGATATGGTCGATGCCGCCGCCGGGGACGGCGACCGTGCCGTTCGTAAGGCTGGCGGCGTGGGGCTCGCCGTCAATGCCGAGGGCGTCGGTCGCATTTCCGAAACGTTCGAGCAGGCGCGTGAAGGTCAGGGGACCGATATTCGGTGTACGGACGAGGGAAACTAGTCGCGGCATTCCGCGTCGCTGAGCCGGCGCGGGCTCATTCTTCCGGCTTGGCTTTGGGTGTGCCGAAGCGCGGTTCGGTGCCTTTCAGCAGGCGCCCGAGATTGGCCCGGTGCGTCCAGAATACGAAGGCGGATAAGAGCGTAAGGCCGGCGAGGATCAAAGGATTGCGCTCGCCCATCAGGTAGGTTCCCGGCGGCACGGCGGCGGCCGCCGCCAGCGCCGCAAGGGATGAGATGCGGGTCAGCGCAAACAGTCCCAGCCAGATCGGCGCGGCAACCACGAGACCCTTCAGCGGCGTCACGAAAACCAGCAAGCCGGCATAGGTCGCAATGCCCTTGCCGCCCTTGAAGTTCAGCCAGACCGGATAGCAGTGCCCAATGAAGGCGGCGGCGCCAGCGATGAAGCCTGCTTCACGTCCGCCAACATAAGTAAAGGCAAGCGCCGCGAGACCGGCTTTCAGGCTGTCGAGCAGGAAGGTTGCGAGCGCCAGATCCTTGCGCCCGGTGCGCAGCACATTGGTTGCGCCGATATTGCCGGAGCCGATGGCGCGAATGTCACCGAGTCCGGCGGCCTTTGTAATCACGAGCCCGAACGGGATCGAACCGGCGAAATAGCCAACCGTCGACGCCAGTGCGTAGAGTGCCCATTCCGGCATGTGCGGTGTGTTCCCCGTCCGTCCCTGTTGGGGCGAGGTTTAAGGGCGCAGGGAGCGTGGGGCAAGGGGGCGATACTTTAGCAGCTTCATCCCGGCTTGCGCTGCCTCTACTCTGTCAAAGGTCACGGTCTCGTCCGCTCTCGCCAGCGAAGCTGTTTCAGCAATGAGCGCTTCGGCAAACTCTACTGAGGCCGAACCGACGTAAATGCCCAAGGCGCGATATACCGCTTCGGCGTTTTCGATGACCAGTTCGGTCTAGTTTCGGGCAGGCTTACCTCTCAAACACCGTCTTCCCGCCTACGAATGTCCGCATCACGCGGCCTTGCAGGCGGCGCCCGTCGAACGGTGAGTTCTTCGAGCGCGAGAGCAGGTGGTCGCGGTCGCAGAGCCAGGGTTTGCCCGCGTCGAACAGGATCAGGTCAGCCGGCGCGCCCTTGGCGATGCGGCCTTGCGGCAGGCCGAGGATCGAGGCGGGTCCGATGGTGACCGCCGCGAGCGCCTCCAGCAAAGACAACTCGCCTTCTTCCACCAGAGTCAACAGACAGGGCAGAACGGTTTCCAGACCCGCGGCGCCGAAGGAGGCTTCGCCGAAGGGCAGGCGTTTTTCCTCCGGGGGCTGAGGATCGTGCGCCGAGACGACTGCGTCGATGGCGCCTTCCTGCAGCGCATGGATTAATGTCTTGCGGGCCAGCTCGGCCCGGAAAGGCGGGTTCACCTTGCAATAGGTGAGATAGTCGCCGACATCGAGTTCATTGAAGAACAGCGAATGCGCGGCCACCGTGGTGAACACTTTCGCGCCGCGCCCGCGCGCCACATCCACGATGTCCAGCGTGCGCTGCGTGGTTACCTGGTCGAGGATGAGCGTGCAGCCCGTCTGCTCCGCCAGCACGACGTCCCGCGCCGCGCCGAGCCATTCGGCTTCGATGGGAATACCCGACAGGCCGTGGCGCGCGGCGAACTCTCCTGCATTCATTACGCCTCCGACGGTGAGCGTGCGCTCATCCGGCCGCGACATCACGATGGCTCCGCGGCTCGCCGCGTAGGTCATCGCGCGTTTCATTACCTGCGCGCTGGCCACCGGCCAGTCGCCATTGGTGAACAGCACTGCGCCCGCTTCCGCCATCAATCCGATCTCGGACATCGCCTCGCCGGCAAGCCCGACCGTCAGCCCGCCCGCCGGATAGACCCGCGCAAAGGCCGTCTCGCGCCCGCGCTCCGCAATGAACTGCACCAGCGCCACATCATCGATCACCGGCCGCGTATCCGGCATCACGACAAGGCTGGTGATCCCGCCGCTCAGCGCCGCGCGCGAGGCGGTCGCCAGCGTTTCCTTGTGCTCCTCGCCCGGCTCGCCCGTCTTGGCGCGAAGGTCGATCAGGCCGGGTGCGAGGCAGAGGCCGCCCGCGTCAATCGTCTCCTTCGCGTCCTTGAAGGACACCCCCGTCCCTGTGCGGAAATCTTTTATGACGCCCTGGTCGATGAACACGCCGCCGATGGCGTCCGTGCCTGTCGCTGGGTCCAGCAGGCGCGCGTTGACGATCTCGATACTCATGCGCGACCTCCCGCGAGGAGGTGCAGCACCGCTTCGCGCACCGCGACACCCATCTCCACCTGCTGCGTGATCACCGAGCGCTCCCCGTCCGCAATCGAGCTCTCGATCTCGACGCCCCGGTTCATCGGCCCGGGATGCATCACGATGGATTCATCCTTCGCGAGCGCCAGCCGGTCCGCTGTCAGCCCGAAATACCGGAAATACTCGCGCTGGCTCGGCAGCAGGCTGCCATTCATGCGCTCGAGCTGTAGGCGCAGCATCATCACGACGTCCGCGCCGGGTAGGGCGCTGTCAAAGTCCGTGCCCGCACTTTCCGCGCCCCAGGTGTCCGTACCCGGAGGGATCAGCGTGCGAGGCCCGCAGAGGTGCACGCGCGCACCCATCAGGTGCAGCGCCATGGTGGTCGAGCGCGCCACGCGACTATGTGCTATGTCGCCGCAGATCACTACTTTCAGGCCTTCTATCCGTCCCTTGGTGCGGCGGATGGTGAGCAGGTCCAGCAACGCCTGCGTCGGGTGCTCGTGTGTTCCGTCGCCGGCATTGATGACCGGGCAGTCAACCTTGCGGGAGAGGAGTTTTGCTCCGCCTGAGGCCGAATGGCGAATGACGAGGGCGTCGGGCTTCATCGCGTTCAGCGTCATCGCCGTGTCAATCAGCGTCTCGCCTTTCTTCACGCTCGAATTGCCGACCGGCATGGAGACGACATCGGCGCCGAGGCGGCGGGCAGCGATTTCGAAGCTGGAGAGGGTGCGCGTGGAGTTCTCGAAGAAGAGGTTAACCACCGTCTTGCCGGTCAGGATCGGCTCCGGTCGGCGGCCGGCGCGAGTGGCTTCGGCGTAAGTGTCTGCCAGGTCCAATATGTGAGTAATATCAAGGGGGTGAAGGCCTTCGATTCCCAGCAGATGGTCGTGCCGGAATATGTAGTCTGCGTGCGCCGCTGCCATGAGGGCCCCTTTGATTTGCGGCGGTTTAGGCGCGATTCCGGCAAGGGGCAAGCCTTCAGACCGCCCCCAGCCACAGGATCAGCGCCCAGGTCAGCGGCAGGGTCAGCGCCGCGATTGTGGTCTGCGCCGCGATCAGGTTGGCGGCCAGCGTCGTGTCGCCGCCCAGCTCCCGCGCCAGCACGAAGGAGTTCGGCGCCGTCGGTGTTGCGGCGCAGAGCAGAGCCACCGCGAGGGGGAGCCCGCTGAGTCCGATCGCAAGACCGATCGACAGCGTCAATGCGGGCAGGCCGATCAGACGCACCAGCGACCAGGTGAAGGTCCTGAGCCCCGCCCGTTTCAGCGCGCCGAGATCGACCCCCGACCCCGCGCTGAGCAGGCCGAGCGCAATGGCGGCGCTCGCGAGCATACGGAGGGTTTCGCCGACGATCACGGGCAGTTCGACATGAAACCCGGCCAGCGCGATGCCGATCAGGCAGGCATAAATCAGCGGATTGCGCGTCAGCGCGAGCAGGGGCCGGGGCGTCTCGCCGGGCGGGTGGTCGGCATAGCTGACAAGGGCGTAGACCGAGATGACGTTCGCCAGCGGGATCATCGCCGCCGCCGCTAGGCTGACCAGCGCGAGGCCTTCGGCGCCAAACAGCAGCCCGCCGAGCGAGAGGCCGATGATCGTGTTCCAGCGCACGTTCGACTGGATTATCGTGCCCACCGCCGGGCGTTGGATGCCGGGCCAAAATCGCGCCACGAGCCCGAAGCCGCCAAGGAGCAGCTGCGCGCCCATCAGTGCGCCCAGCATCGCCCAGGGCGCCTGATCGAAATCCGCATTCGCCAGCGCGCTGACGATCAGCGCCGGCAGCAGCACAAGAAACGAAAGCCGATCCAGCCCGCGAAACGCATCCGCCGAAATAAACCGCATACGGACCAGAAACTGGCCCAGCGCCACCACCAGCATCACCGGCACCAGCGCGGTGAGGAAACTTGTCACGGACCAGTTCCCATCACTCGCAGCGCCCTATGCAGGATCATCGCCGCCGCCATGGCATCGATCCGATCCGAACGGCGCTGCTCGGTAAATGACAGTTCCCTCACGATCTCGTCCGCTTCGAACGTGGAGAAACGCTCATCCTGAAACGCAACGGGCATGTCTCGCACCTTCAGCAGGTTCGACACCAGCGTGCGGACCGATTGGACGCGCGGCCCCTGGCTGCCATCGGTGTTCAGCGGCAGGCCGACGACAAGACCCACGCCCCTGCGCTCATCATAGATTTCGAAAAACCGCGCCAGTGCCGGCGCGAGCTTAAGTTTCGGGATGGTCTCGACCGGGCTGGCAAGGATACGGCTCAAATCGGTCGCTGCCACGCCCAGCGTCTTC
Organism: Hyphomonas sp.; assembly: GCA_041744615.1. GTDB lineage: Bacteria > Pseudomonadota > Alphaproteobacteria > Caulobacterales > Hyphomonadaceae > Hyphomonas. Next base: position 22,501 of record JBGTKN010000102.1, read on the forward strand.
GTGCCCGGGTCCAGGCCGAGCAGGACGCCCTTCGCAGGCAGGTCGATCAGGTCAACAACAGGCATCGCGGGGCACATACCTCCTTGAAGCCGCTTTGCCTATCGCGTAATCGGTCCGCTCGACAGGAGCCTCATCATGACCGTTACCCGCGACGACGTCCGCAAAGTTGCCCGCCTGTCCCGCATCGCGGTGCCCGAAGAGCGCCTCGACGAGCTGGCGGGCGAGCTGAACGGCATCATGGGCTGGATCGACCAGCTCAACGAAGTCGATGTCGATGGCGTCGAGCCGATGACCTCCGTGGTCGAAACGACCCTGCAGATGCGCGAGGATGTCGTCACCGACGGAAACATCCAGGACCAGGTCCTCGCTAATGCCCCGCGCACCGAGCACGGCTTCTTCGTCGTGCCCAAGGCTGTGGAATAAGCGACCTTACATTCTCTCCCGAACCACCTTACCTCCAAAGCTTGGGCCTATTCCGGTCCAGCTTGCTGAAAGTCAAAATCCGATGGCCAAGGGTCAAAAGAAATCCAACAAGGAAGTCCGCAAACCCAAGGCGGACAAGGTGAAGCCGAAACTCGGCGCACCGGTCGCCAAGAAGGGCGATCTCAAGGGCATGGAGCATCTGAAGCGCTAGGCGCTTTGGAAATCCTGGCGCCCTACGCGCGCCGGCGAAGCCCAAAGTGGCTGGTTAGTGCGCCGCGGCCCAGGTCTTTGCTGCCTTGGCTTCGACGACCAGCGGCACCGAAAGCTTCAGCGCGGGGCAGTCGGCATTCGCCATCGTATCCTGCGCAACCCTAATCAGTTTTTCGGCCTCCGCCTCGGGGCATTCAAAGACGAGTTCGTCATGCACCTGAAGAAGCATCCGCGCCTTCAGGCCTGTTGAGGCAAGCGCCTCCGGCATGCGGATCATGGCGCGCTTGATGATGTCGGCGGCCGTGCCCTGCAGCGGCGCGTTGATTGCCTGGCGTTCGGAAAACGCGCGGGCAGGTCCCTTGGCCTTCATGTCCGGCAGGTTGATCTTGCGGCCGAAGGCCGTGCGCACGAAACCAGTCTCGCGGGCGAAGTCCTTGGTTTCGTCCATGTACTGACGAATACCGGGGAAGCGCCTGAAATATTGCTTGATGTATTCGCTGGCTTCGCCCTGCGGAATGCCCAGCTGGCGGGCGAGGCCGAAGCCGGAAATTCCGTAGATGATTCCGAAATTGATCGCTTTCGCCTGGCGCCGCACCATCGGATCCATGCCGTGGACGGGCACGCCGAACATCTCGCTGGCGGTCATCGCGTGGATGTCCAGTCCGTCTTTGAAGGCCTGTTTCAGCGCCGGAATGTCGGCCATGTGCGCGAGGATGCGCAGCTCGATCTGCGAATAGTCCGCCGAGACGAGCACATTGCCATCCTCGGCAATGAAGGCCTCGCGGATCTTGCGGCCTTCTTCCGTCCGTACCGGGATGTTCTGCAGGTTCGGGTCCGTGGAAGAGAGCCGCCCTGTCTGCGCGCCAGCCATCATGTAGCTCGTATGAACGCGGCCCGTCTCCGGCTTGATCGCGGCCTGCAGCGCTTCGGTATAGGTCGAGCGCAGCTTCGACAGCATCCGCCAGTCAACGATCGTGCGGGGCAGGGCATGGCCTGCTTCCGCGAGCTCTTCCAGCACGTCCGCATCGGTCTGCCAGGCGCCGGTCTTGGTTTTCTTGCCACCCGGAATGTTCATTTCATCGAACAGGATCTCGCCAAGCTGCTTGGGCGAACCGATGTTGAAAGCGCGCCCGGCCTGCTCGTGCGCCTGGGCCTCAAGTTCTGCCATACGCTGCGAAAAATCAGCGGAGAGGCGCGACAGCATCTGCCGGTCCACTTTGATGCCTGCCTGTTCCATTGCCGCGAGCACTGGCACTAGGGGCCGTTCCAGCGTTTCGTAGACGGTCGTCACTTCGTCGGTGCGCAGACGGGGCTTGAGCGCCTTCCACAGGCGCAGCGTCACGTCGGCGTCCTCTGCCGCGTATTCAGTCGCCTTGTCCAAGGCCACTTGGGCAAATGTCTTCTGCGTCTTGCCGCTGCCGGCGACATCCTTGAACGAGATCGGCTTGTGCCCGAGATAGCGCTCCGAGAGTTCGTCCATGCCGTGATTATGTATGCCAGCATTCAGTGCAAACGAGATCAGCATCGTGTCGTCAATCGGCGCGACCCGGATGCCATGGCGCGCAAAGACACTGAGATCGTACTTTATGTTCTGACCAATCTTGAGAACGGCGGCGTCCTCCAGCATCGGCTTCAGCACTTTGAGCGCTTCTTTCATCCTGATCTGGCGCGGCGGATCGGCGCCGAACATGTCGCCGCCGCCAGCTGCGACATCCGGGTCCACGTGAGCTAGCGGAATGTAGCAGGCCTCACCCGGCGCAAGCGCCAGCGAGACGCCGACCAGTCCGCCGCCGACCGAATCCAGCGCGTCGGTTTCGGTGTCCACGGCGACCCAGCCCTGCGAAATGGCGCGGGCGACCCAGGCTTCGAGCGTCGCCAGATCGCGGACGCAGACATACGCCGCCCGGTCAATCGCGGCAGCTTCCGGCGCAGCCACTTCTATTGTGCCGTCCTTCTCCATCTGCTCGCGCACCCGGCGCGTGATGGTGCGGAATTCCATTTCCTCAAGGAAGTCGATCAACGTTTTCGGATCGGGATCCTGCACCGCAAGGTCTTCAAGCGGGACGGGCAGGGGCACGTCATCCTTCAGCGTCACGAGACGTTTCGAGACGCGCACCTGATCGGCAAATGCGATCAGGGTCTCGCGCCGTTTGGGCTGCTTGATCTCACCTGCGCGATCCAGCAGCGCCTCGACGCTGCCGAACTCGGTCAGCAGCTGCGCAGCCGTCTTGACGCCGATACCCGGCGCGCCCGGCACGTTGTCGACACTGTCGCCCGCGAGCGACTGCACATCGATGACGAGCTCCGGGCCCACGCCGAATTTCTCGAATACGTCCTCGCGGCCCATCAGCTTGTTCTTCATCGGGTCGAGCATGAGCACCTTGCTGGTGATCAGCTGCATCAGATCCTTGTCCGACGAGACGATGGTGACACGCGCGCCTTTGGCCTCGGCCTCGCGGGCATAGGTTGCGATGATGTCGTCGGCCTCGTACCCGGTCAACTCGATGGCATGCGCTGCGAAGGCGACCGACGCCCGGCGTACCAGCGGGAACTGCGGCACAAGCTCTTCCGGTGTCTCGGACCGGTTCATCTTGTACTCGGGGAAAAAGTCGCTCCGGAAGGTCTTGCCCGAGGCATCGAAGATGCAGGCAAAATGCGTCGGCCGCTCGGCGCCCTTCAGCTCTTCGAGCATCTTGAACAGCATGTTGCAGAAGCCCGCGACGGCCCCGATAGGCAGCCCGTCAGACTGGCGCGTCAGCGGGGGCAGGGCGTGGAAGGCCCGGAAGATGTAGGCGCTCGCGTCGATCAGGTAGAGATGGCTTTTTTCGGTGACGGCGGCCGTGGCCATGGGCGATTCCTCTGTGCTGGGGAGGGTTTAGCCGCTGGCGGCGGGCGCGTCACCCTGAGCGCGGGTCCAGGTGAAGGATTAAAGCGCTGTCATGCGAGTCGGAATCTTCTTTGCGCCTTTCACAAGTGTGGTAGAAATGTGGCATGCAACGTGACCTCGCTTTCCAAGAAGCCGTGGACCTTGCCCCGCCGGTGCAGAAGTCTGCGCTGAAGGCGCCTTGGCATCTTTTTCTCATCGGCGCTGCCGCGGTGCTTTGGAATGCGCTCGGCGTGTTTGACTTCCTCGCGACCCTGACGAGGTTTCCGCCTTATATCGACCGGTTGCCGGAAGGCGCGCGTGCGCACTGGGTGAGCTTGCCGCCGCTTGTGTTCGGCATCTGGGCGCTGTCGGTGTTCTCGGCGGTGATCGGCTCGGTGCTGCTGTTGAAGCGGCAATTGCTCGCGGTACGTGTGCTGGCGCTGTCGACAACGGCCACGATTTTTACAATGGCCTTCAGCTACTCCCGGCCGGGAATCGACTACGACTCCGACCGTGTCTTCGCAGTGTGCATCATTGTCGTATCCCTGTTGATACTCAATTACGCATTGGATCAGGGCAAACGGGGCATCCTGCGCTGATCCTTTGACCCGCCGAGGTGAGTGGCATTGGACCTGAGCGCGAACCAGCTTAGGCTGGCGGATTCCTGAGAGGAAGACCGCCATGATGGAAGACGCAACGCCGGTGAGCGCGAAGGCGGGCTGGCATATCTGGCTGGTGGGCTTTCTTGCTGTGGTGTGGAACGGCTATGGCTGTTTCGACTTCATCCTGAAGACGACGCGCAATCCCGCCTATACCGCGCAGTTCCCGCAGGAGATGCAGACCTATTGGCAAAGCATGCCCTGGTGGATGTTCGGCATATGGGCGGTCGGCGTGTTCGGTGCGCTGATTGCGAGCCTTGCGCTGCTGATGCGTAGCAAGACTGCCGTCACCCTGTTCGCCGCTGCGTTCATTGCATCAATGGCCAACTTCTACATCGGCTGGCAGGAGATCGTCGCGCCGGTTGTGGACGGGATGGAGTTCATACCCATCCTGATCCTGGCCATCGGGTTTGCGCTGACGGCCTATGCTTACTGGCAATCAACCCGGGGCGTCTTGCGCTGAAGCGGATTCGGTCTAGCCTTCCTGCCAACGAAATCGGGAGGACGGCATGATAAATGAAAAGAACCTGACCTGGGTGCTGCGCAAGCGTCCGATAGGAGATTTGCGCGAGGGCGATCTGGAGCTGGTCGAGAGCGCGCTGACGCCGCTCGAGGACGGGCAGGTTCGCGCCAAGACGATCTACCTGTCGCTCGACCCAACGAACAGGATCTGGATGAGCGACATGGATGCTTACCTGCCGCCGGTGCAGATCGGCGATGCGATGCGCGGCGGCGGGCTAAGCGTGGTGACCGAGAGCCGGTTCGACGGCCTCGCGCCGGGCGATATCGTTAACACAGGTCTTGCAGGCTGGGCCGTCTACAACACGCTGCCGGGCGCCGCGCTGGCGAAGCTGCCGAAGCTGCCGGGCGTTCCGTTGACGGCCTATATGGGACCTCTCGGCGCGACCGGGATGACGGCGTATTTCGGGCTGATGGACATTGCCAAGCCCAAGGCGGGCGAGACGGTGGTCGTCTCGGCGGCGGCCGGCGCGGTCGGCTCGATGGTGGGGCAGATCGCGAAGATACAAGGTTGCCGCGTCGTCGGCATCGCGGGCGGCAAGGACAAGTGCCGCTGGCTGACCGAAGTGGCGGGCTTTGATGCCGCCATCGACTACAAGTCCGAAGATGTCGGAGCCATGCTCGACACCCACTGCACGAAGGGCATCGACATCAATTTCGAGAACGTCGGTGGACGGATTATGGACGAAGTGATGGCGCGGCTCAACGACTTCTCGCGCATGCCGCTCTGCGGCCTGATCTCGACCTACAACGCTACTGAACCGGTGCCGGGGCCATACAATTTCGCCAATCTGCTGATGCGGCGCACGCTGGTGAAAGGCTTCATCGTCATCGACTATTTCCCGCGCTTCCCGGAAGGCATCCAGCAGATGGCGATGTGGCTGATGGAAGGAAAGCTGAAGTTCGAGACCGATATCGTCGACGGGTTCGAGAAGGCGCCGGCAAGCCTGTCGCGCCTGTTCGAAGGCAAGAACCTCGGCAAGCTGGTCGTAAAGGTGAGCGACGAGCCAGCTTGACCGCCAGTTCAGCTTGCGTTCAGTTTGCGCCTTGAAAAAACAGACCTTTAAGGGAAACGGGAGAACACACGGGGATGATGGCACGGATTGGCGCGCGGGTGCGCCTTTGGACGGCGAGCGCAGGCGCGCTTGCGCTGGCCGGGTGTTCGCACTCGGACTGGGAGGGTGTGGCCATGGGTCTCAACATGGTGGCCGCCGATATGGCCGTGACGATGACGCAGGTGCCGCCATACGAATGCGGGCTGAATGCCCAGCGTAACCCCGTCTGCGACGACACGGGTGACGGCTTTGCCGACCGGTACGGCGATCCGGCCTACGAATTCGTGCACGGCTGGAACTACGGCGTGGCGACCCGGGTGAACGATTACGGCGAAGCCTATCAATATGACGGCGGTTGCGATTGCTGGCGCCGGCAGCCGTCGCTGGACACATATCCAAGGTAGGACGGCGGGCGAAGAGGGCGTCTTGCGCAATTGCCGCGGCCCTGATCAAATACCCGACCAAGGGCCTTTCCTGGAGACCGGAATGCGGTTGCGACGTCTGCTTTCAATGGCGCTTCTGGCCTTCACCTGCTTGGCCTGGCCTGCACATGCCGAAGGAGGCCAGAACGAATCCGGTTTCAAGGACTGGGCCGTCGGCATCCTCGCCGCAGACTGGCGCGCCAGTGACGGCACTCCGATCGATGCTTTCGAAAACGCCAGGCGCGCGCTCGCTGACGGTTTTGCGGGGGCGGGATTCAGCGCAGGTAACATCACGAACATGTCTCTGCGCCCCCGGGAGCTTGGCGGCTTTTCGCTGACCTCCCGTGAAGTCTTTGCGGCATTCGAATCGCAGATGCGGGCGGCGCCGTCAGGATGTCTACTCTATTTCACGTCGCACGGCATGCCGGAAGGCATGGTGATGGGCAGAGAGGGCTATCTGACTCCCGTGCAGCTGAATGCGCTCGTCCACTCGTGGTGCGGGGAACGGCCGACGGTGGTGGTCGTCTCCGCCTGCTTTTCAGGCGTCTTCCTGCCGGCACTTTCTGCGCCCAATCGCATGATCATGTCCGCAGCGCGGCCGGACCGTTCGTCGTTCGGCTGCAGTCCGGATGCGGAATATCCCTATTTCGACAGCTGTGTTTTGGAGTCGCTGCCCCAAGCGGATGACTTTGTGCACTTGGCCAGCCTGTCCCGGCGCTGTGTGGCCATGCGCGAACGGGCGGAACACCTCTGGCCCCCCTCGGAGCCGCTGACGCATGTCGGCGCCGACGTGGAGGACTATTTTATCTTCCAGAACTTTGAGCATCCGGCGCCGTCCGGCGATTGACCGTCAGCGGGCGGACATTGCCCTGAAGCCCGCCTCAAGGTCGGCTTTCAGATCGCGTGTGGCCTCAAGGCCGATGTGAAGGCGCAGAAGCGGGCCGGCGCGGGTTTCGGTCCAGCTCCCCTTCATGCGTTCCAGCTGTTGGTCGCAGGGAATGATCAGGCTTTCGAATCCCCCCCAGGAGAAGCCGAGCGAGAACAGCGACAAGGCGCTGAAGAAGCGCTCCATGCCGCCGTCTGGCGCCGGGTTCAGGATGATGCCGAACAGTCCGTTGGAACCGGAGAAATCCCGCTGCCACAGGACGTGGTCCGGGCTGCCGGGTAGTGAAGGGTGGAGCACGTCGGCCACTTCCGGCCGCTCCGCCAGCCAGTGCGCCATCTCGAGCCCGGACGCTTCGTGCGCTTTCAGGCGTGTGTGCAAGCTGCGCAGGCCGCGCAGGGCAAGATAGGCATCATCCGGCGCCAGCGTGATGCCCCAGTCTTCTGACGTTGCGGCGATGCGGGCGGCGAGGCCATTGTCGCGTGTCATTACCGCGCCGCCAAAGGCATCGGCATGGCCGACGGCATATTTTGTCAGCGCCTGTACGGATAGGTCGACGCCCAGCGCCAGCGGCTGGTGCAGCAGCCCTGCTCCCCAGGTATTGTCGAGGATCGTCCGTATACCCCGTTTCGATGCTGCGGCGACGACGGCGGGCGTGTCGGTGATTTCGAAGGTGAGCGAGCCCGGCGCTTCTAGGAAGATGGCCTTGGTGTTCTGGCGAAACAGCGAGGCAATCTCGCCCCCGGTGCGCGGGTCGAACCGTTCGGCTTCAACACCCATGGCTTTGAGGCGGCGTTCGCAGTAGCGGGCAGTGGGTCCATAGGCGCTGTCGGTGAAGAGGAGATGGTCGCCGGAAGTGACGAGGCTCGCGATCGCGAGCGCGCAGGCTTGCAGGCCGTTGCCTGCAAGCCGCGCGTGTTTTGCACCTTCAAGGTCGCACATCGCCGCTTCGAGTTCGCGGTGGACCGTCAGGCCCATACGGCCATAGGTGGGCTTGGCGCCGTACAGGCCCGCTTCGTCCCGGAACAGGACGGTCGAGGCGCGCTCCACCGGCGGGTTCACGGTGATGCGGCCGAGCCGGTCCGCGCGCGTATGGATGAGGCGCGTTTCGGGGGCAGCCTCTTCCTTTTTCACGCAGGCGCTTTCGCGATTGGCCGCGAGGGGTCGGACGCCCAGTCCGCCCACGAACCATCATAGACGGCGACATCCCAGTTGCCGAGGCGGGCGAGCGCGAGCGCGGTGATTGCGGCGGTGACGCCGGAGCCGCAAGTGGTCACGGTAGGGGCGAGGGGGTCCTTGAACAGGCGCATGAGGTCCGCCGC
>JBGTKN010000103.1:0-7992 GCA_041744615.1 Hyphomonas sp.
GCTCGCTGCACTGCTTCCGCCGCCCAAGCCGGCCAAACCCGCCCGCCCCCAGAAGCAGCGGTCGCCGAAAACAGAAACCGCCCACGCGCCCGGAGCGTTCCGGTACCGCCCGTTCAGATGACGCCAGAGCTTGGCAAATGACGGCCGAGATCGGCGATGAAACGTCGGTGCGCGCGGACGTCTGGCTCTGGCGCGCTCGGTTTTTCCGCACGCGGACGCTCTCCACCGCCTATGTCCGAAAATCCGGCCTCCGGCTCTCGCAGGGCGGCCTGACGCGTCGCACCGACAAGCCGGGCGCGAGCCTCGCGGTGGGCGACATCGTGACATTCGGGAAAGGTGCAGATATTCTCAGCGTCGAAGTGCTGGGGCTCGGAACACGCCGGGGGCCGGCCGACGAGGCGCGGACGCTCTACCGGCCGCTGGAGCCCAAGCGATGATGAAATCCCTGAAGAAGCTGTTCACCCCGAAAACACCGGCCGAGCTGCCGATGCCGGCGGAAGTTGCCGTCGGCGCCCTGCTGGTCGAGGCGGCGCTGGTTGACGGCGTGTATGTGAACATCGAAAGCGACATGATCGCCGAGATCCTGCTCGAATCCTTCGATTTCGACGCCGACAAGGCCGACGCCGTTCTGGCCGAGGCCGAAACCCTCGCCGAAGAGGCGGTCGGCAGCCACCAGTTCACCAAGCACGCGAAGAAGCTGGCGCTGGCGGACCGGATCAAGGTGATCGAGGCGATCTACCGGGTCATCCTGTCGGACGGCGAGCGTTCGGACGTCGAAGAGGCGTATGTGCGCCAGGTCGCCGGCTTGCTGCATGTCGATGATGTGAGCCGGGCGCAGGCCCGCCAGCGCGCCGAAGCGCGTATTTCGAGCGGCGCTTGAGCGAAACTGCACGCCCGATTGAGCCTGTGACATTGACAGCACGAGGCCTCGCCGCCAATTGGCTGGCCTGATCCGAACCCCTCCCAACGAGACTTGCCCGCCCATGACCTACATCGTCGTCGATGCCTGCATCCGCTGCAAATACATGGACTGTGTGGAGGTCTGCCCGGTAGACTGTTTTTACGAGGGCGAGAACATGCTCGTCATCCACCCGGACGAGTGCATCGATTGCGGCGTCTGCGAGCCGGAATGCCCCGTCGAGGCGATCAAACCGGACACGGAAGACGATCCGGACAGCAAATGGCTGAAACTTAACACCGAATACGCGAAGATCTGGCCCAACATCACCCGTCTGAAGGCCCCGCCGGAGGACCGCGAGAAATTCGCGCAGGAGACCGGCAAGCTGGAAAAGTACTTCAGCCCGAATCCCGGAACCGGGGACTGAAACGCCCCCGGGCAGCGATTCGCCCTGCAGCCGCAACAGCTTCCAAGGTGCCTCAAAAGTTAACGAGGCGCTTGATTCCAAAACATTTACATTTCGCCTCGCCCTGCGCGGACCTGTTGTAAATGCGTCAAAAACGTGCTACCTATAGCACCTGATCAATAATCATAGAGAAGCGGGATTTCCTAACTCAGTACCTCATCAAGGGCACTGGGCCGGGGAAGCATCGCTTACGTGTGTGTAGAAAAAGGGTCAATTCAGAATGGCAAAAAAAGCAGAAACTCGGGCATTGGCGTTCGAGGTCGGGCAAAGCGTTGTCTATCCGGCTCACGGCGTCGGCAGGATCACGTCCGTCGAGAAGCAGACGGTCGCGGGCATGGCGCTCGAAGTCTATGTCGTTGCCTTCGATCAGGACAAGATGATCCTGCGCGTGCCGACCAACCGCGCCGAAGCCTCGGGCATGCGCGCCCTGGCCGGCTCGAAGCTCGTCGATGACGCCCTGAAGACTCTTGGCGGTAAGGCCCGGATCAAGCGCACCATGTGGTCGCGCCGCGCCCAGGAATACGAAGCGAAGATCAATTCGGGCGACCTGATCTCGATCGCAGAGGTCGTTCGCGACCTGCACCGCGGCGACGACCAGCCAGAACAGTCCTACTCGGAGCGCCAGCTCTATGAGAGCGCGCTGGACCGGATGGCCCGCGAACTGGCCGCCGTCGAGAACATCGACAAGGTCAAGGCGATGGAAAAACTCGCCAAGTCTCTGGCCAAGAAGAAGATCGCCGCCTGATTCAGGCCGCCGCAAAAGTAAATTGAGGAAATCCCCGTTGGTCCCCGGACCTGCGGGGATTTTCATTTTGACTCCCCATGCGAGCCATGGCATTTTGAACAAAACATGAACACGGCGGGAGGGTTCGATGTCCATCACAGGCGGCTGTCAGTGCGGCGCGATCCGGTATGAACTGGGCGGCGCGCCGGACCGCGTCTCGATTTGCCATTGCCGGGACTGTCAGATGAGCGCCGGGGCGCCAATGGTTGCCTGGGCCGTGATGCCGGCCGGCAACCTGAAGATCACCAAGGGCACGCCCGCGACGATCAACTCCTCCGGCGACAGTTTCCGCCGTTTTTGCAGCCAATGCGGCACCGGCCTGTTCTATGTGAACGAGACCTTCCTGCCAGGCCTTGTCGACGTGCAGTCGGTCACGCTGGACAACCCCTCCGCCTTTCTGCCCGGCGCACAGGTGCAAACCGCCGAGCAGCCCGGCTGGGCGGCGCACATCCACACCCTGCCGGCCTTCCGCCGCTATCCGGGGATGGATTGACAAGATCCGCCTACGGCGCAAATCCTAACACTGCGCGCCGAATCCTTCACACAGCCGCCGCTTGGCAAACCGCAAATTAACCAAGCGCCAATCCCTTCAGGTCACCTTTGAACCGTTGCCGGATGGTCTGGCAGGTGAATGGTTTCGCAGCCGGACAAGGGGAAAATCCCGGCCCGCTGCGCAGGTGTCTAAGGAAGAAATGCAATGGCTTATTCAGATATCCCCGTGGAGCCCGGCGCGCTGATTGGCGCCCACTCCCTGCCCGACGACCTCTATCGCGCAGGTCTCGCCTTCGCGACCGGGACGGGCACTGAAATCAATCTCGTCGAAGCACACAAATGGTTCAACCTCGCCGCCGCCCGAGGACACGAAGAAGCCAAGGCTCAGCGCCAGGACATGGCAGAGATGCTGAGTTCTGCCGAAATCAAGATGGCCCTGCAGGCCGCCCGCGACTGGCTGAAGTTGGCAAACTGAACGCCCGCCGGTCTGACTAGTCCGGCGCGCCGTCGCCGCACGAATCCGGCACCCTTGTACGTGCCGCGTCGATGCCGGGTTCGACCGCATGCGGACGAATGCAGTTCACCAGCGTAATGAGCGTGGCGCCTGGCTCCTCCATGTAGGAGAGGTGCGCCGAATGCTCGAACCAGTAGGTCGCCTTGGCCGGCGCCGACAGCCGGTCCATCCATTCCGCCGCGATCGATGACGGTGTGTTGAGATCATCACGGCCGAGCAGCATGAAGACGGGTACCGGACTTTCCGTGACGGCGTCGAAATCTACTTCCGTCAGTTCCGGCAGCAGCGCCGACAGCGCGGCAAGGCCGCCTGTGTCAAAGGATTTGCGGTCGTCCTCTGAGTATTCCGGCGCCAGCCTGATGGCGCGGAACCAGGGATCCATGTTGCTGCGATAGGCAGCCGTTCCACCATAATGGATCAGCCAATTGCGCTGGGCGCCGATGCGCTTGATGGTCAGTGGGCCTGGACCCGGATAGGGTGCCAGCGCCTCGAGGTCGGCAATTGCCTGCGCATTCGCATCCGCCTTCGCGGCCGCAAGTGTGCCTTCATACCCGACCAGTTCGTTGCGGCGCATGTTAACGACCTGACCGCTGGCGATGTAGACCGAGACCGCGTCCGGCCTCTCCAGCGCAGCTTGCAGACCGATTACGGTGCCCCAGGAATGACCCAGCAGGACGACCTTCTCGTGACCGAGGCGGGCGCGCGTGAAATCCATCACTTCGATCAGATCATCGCGCATGCGTCTGATGGAGAACGTCCCTTCGACGTCGGCCGGATCGTTCAGGCGGTAGGTCTTGCCGGTACCGCGCTGGTCCCATTGCACGACGGTGAAATAGTCTTCCCAGCCGCGCTGATAAGTCCAGCTCATGGCCATCTCCGGCGTGCCGGGTCCGCCGTGCACGACGATGAGTACCGGGTTCGCCTTGTCCTTTCCGCGGATCGTCAGTGCCTGATCGATGCCGCCGATACGTGCCGTGATCGCCTCGTCGACGCCGTTGGGCGTTTTGATCTCGCTGAGCGCGGCCACGATGTCCTTGGCGTCCTGCTGTGTGAAGGCCGGCGCAGCTTCGGCCTCGCTCTCAGTCGCAACGGGTGTCGCGCAGGCTGCAGTCTGCAAGGCGAGCACGGCTGCGGCCAGTGTTCGAAAAGTGGGTCTGGACATGCGGCGGCTCCTCATCGCTGCATCGTAGATGCACCGACAAGCCGCTCAGGATGCACCCGGCCGCAGATATTTCGCGGCGGGCTCAGCCCACGCGGCGCGTCATGCCTTTCCAATAGGGCTCGCGCAGGTCCTTGCGGAGGATCTTGCCGGATGGATTGCGCGGCAGGGCGTCGATGAAGTCGACCGTCTTGGGCGCCTTATAGGCGGCGATACGCTCCTTCGCCCAGCCGATGATACTTTCGGCGGTCGGCTCCTCGCCCGGCTTTTTCACCACTATGGCCTTAACGGCCTCGCCCCACTTGTCATCCGGCACGCCTATCACGGCGACATCCGCCACGCCCGGCGCGCCGAAGATCGCGTTCTCGACTTCGGCGGGATAGACGTTCTCGCCGCCGGAGACGATCATGTCCTTCACGCGGTCGTGAATGTAGAGGAAGCCGTCCTCGTCGAAATAGCCCGCGTCGCCGGTGTGGAAGAAACCATCGCGCACCGATTCCCGGGTTGCGTCCTCTCGGTTCCAGTAGCCCTTCATCACGAAGCCGGACTTGATGACGATCTCGCCAACCTCGCCAGTCGGCACGGGCTTGCCCTCGCCATCGACGACGCGCACCACCGCGCCCGGCCAGGGCACGCCGCAGGAACGAAGCTTGCCCCAGGCGGGGTCATGCGCTTCCGGCGGCAGGAAGGTGCCGGCGCCCACTGTCTCCGTCAGCCCGTAGAGCTGCGTGAAGCGCGCATCCATGATCTCCACCGCCGTGCGCAGGAGCGTCTCGGAAATCGGCGAGGCGCCGTAGAACACCTGCTTCAGGGCAGAGAAATCCACGTCTCGGATATTTTTCTGCTGTGTCAGCATCAGGATCACCGCCGGCACCCAAAAAGCGTGGGCAATCTTGTGCTCAGGAATCAGCTTGAGGATCAGCTGCGGATCAATGTCGCGCAGGATGACCGTCTTGGCGCCCTGCAGCGTGGCGAGCACGCCGACATTGACGCCCGCCACATGGAATTGCGGCATCGCATTCATCACCGCCTCGCCCGCATCATAGCTCGACCACTCGAGCATGCCGGCCTGCGTGAAGAAGGCGCGGTAATTGTCATTGGTCAGCTGCACACCTTTCGGCAATCCGGTCGTGCCGGACGTGTAGAGCTGGATCACGTCATCATCGCCGCGCACGGGAAGCCCCGGATGGGAGGCCGGCTTCGAATTGCGCCAAGACGGATAGAAATCCCAGTCCTCGCGGTCTCCGTCGAGCGTGATGATGCGTTTCAGATCAGGCAACTCGGCCTTGATCTGGTCGATCATCGCGTAGAATTCCTTGCCGACGAACAGCACCTTGGCGCGCGCGTCCGACAGGATGAACTTCACTTCCGGCGGGGCAAGGCGCGTGTTGACGCCGTTCATCACCGCGCGCGCCTTGGCGGCGCCGAACAGCATCTCGTAGTAGACGTCGGTATTCTTCGCGAGATAGCCGATACGGTCCCCCGGTTGAATACCGAGCGAAAGGAGGCCGTTCGCCACCTGGTTGGTGCGCTTGTCGAGCTCCGCGTAGCTCGTCGCCGTGCCTTCGAACCAGAGCGCAGTGTCGCCGGGGCGCCGTTCGGCCTGCACGCGCGGAATATCTGCCAGGTAGGGCATCGCCTCAATATCGATCATCGGTTCCTCCACGTCTCTTTGAGAGGGAACTTAAGGCATTTCGCGCACCTGTCAGCCCCTGCGCGGCGGCAGGCGTGCCCCGGCGCCGCCCGCCCCCTTTGGCAATGGCGGATTCTGTGCAAACGTTCGCCCCACACGCGAGCAGCCATGAGCGCGCGGAGTGGGGACGAGACGATGGCAGACATTTTCCTATCCTACAGCCGGGCGGACCGGCCCAAAGCGCAGATGGTGGCCGAGGCGCTGGTTGCCGAAGGCTTTGGCGTCTGGTGGGACAAGGTCCTGCGCGCCGGGCAGACCTATGACGAAGTCACCGAGGGCATGCTGCGCGACGCCGATGTGGTCGTCGTGCTCTGGTCTGCTGTGTCAGTGAAATCGAAATGGGTGCGCGCCGAGGCGACGTTGGGACAGCGCACCTCCCTGCTCATTCCCGCGATGATCGAAGAGGCCGAACGCCCGATCATGTTCGAGCTGACCCAATCGGCGGACCTGATCGGCTGGGACGGCGACCGCAGCGATCCGCGCTGGAAGGAATTCGTGCTCGATATCCGGCGCGCGGTGGAACACGCAAAACCCGCTCCGCCGCCTCTTGCCCCTGCCCCGCCTGCCCCGGGCCAGGCCGCCGACAATACGATGGAACTGACCTTCTGGTCCTCGGTGAAGGATTCCGGAGACAAGGCCGATTTCGACGCCTATCTGCGGCGGTACCCGGACGGGCATTACTCGGATCTCGCACGCAACCGCCTCGCCGCACTTGCCCGCGCAGAGGCGAGAGCTGCCGCCCCGCCGCCGGCTCCTCCACCTCCTCCACCTCCCCCACCCCAGCCCCCGCAGCCGGTTGCCGCAGTCCCGCCGCCTATGCCGAAACCGGTACCGCCCCGGCCGCAAGTTGCGCCGGCCAAGGCAGCATCCGCGGCGCCGCCGAAGAAGAAATCCGGATCCTCCGTACCCGTCATGGTCGGCGGCCTGATCTCCATTATCATCGCCGGATGGGCCCTGTCGCTGGTCCTGCCGGGCGATCCGGACGGCGAAGGCGGGACGGCCGTGGTGCAGACCGCTTCCGCCGATACAAGCGCCCTGCCGCCAGCAATGCCGGAGACGCCCGCAGCGGAAATCCCCGCGCCCGAAACTGAATTGACAGCCGAACCCGAACCGGCTGACGAAACACCGGCCACGATCACGCCGGAACCGGCCCTGACGCCCGCGGCTGTCTGTGAGGTCTGCCCGGCAATGATCACCCTCGGCGGCGGCACCTTCCGGATGGGTTCTCCGGTGACCGAATCCGGACGCGAGCCGATCGAGGGTCCGGTCCGCGAGGTGACACTGAAACCTTTCGCGATCAGCAAGACCGAGGTCACCTATGCCGAATGGATGGCGTGCGTCGAGGATGGCGGGTGCGGGGGCTACCGTCCCGGCGCACCGGCAAGCGATTCCATGCCGGCCACCGCCATCTCCTGGCGGGACGCGACCGCCTACACGAAGTGGCTGTCTGGCCGGACCGGGCAGACTTTCCGCCTGCCGACCGAAGCGGAATGGGAATATGCCGCACGCGGAGGAACCGATACAGCCTATTGGTGGGGCGACCGGTTTGACAGCGCGAAGGCGCCGCGCGACAGGATCCGTGACGCGGCCAGCCTGCCTGAAAACACGTTCGGCCTGCAGGGCATGCTCGGAAATGTCGGCGAATGGACGGAGGACTGCTATGTCAACGGTTATACCGACGCCCCGACTGATGGCAGCGCGGTGACCAGCGGCGATTGCAGCCGGCGCGTCGTACGCGGCGGCTCGGTCAAGAGCAGTCCCTCCGCCCACCGCGCCGCCAACCGCGCCCGACTGCCGGTGGCGACACGCGACCGGCAGTACGGCTTCCGGGTGGTACAGAGCGAAGACTAGGAGACCTGCAGATGCGCCGTATGCTGACATCTGCTTCCGCGCTGCTGGCGGCCGCCTGCGCGGCCATACCCGGCGGCGCCTCTGCGCCCGGCCTGATCGCCCCGTCCGCCTGCCTTCCCGCAGCCGACCTCGCGC
>JBGTKN010000104.1:0-4546 GCA_041744615.1 Hyphomonas sp.
GACGGTATTTTCGGGGCCGGTGCGGCGCCGACGGTGGAGCGAGGAAGAGCGGCTGCAGATCCTGTCCGAGGCTTTCGCGCCGGGCGCCTGCGTTGCCGAGGTCTGCCGACGGCACGATATTTCGTCGGCGCTGATCTACACATGGCGGCGCAAGTTGCTCGATGTAGGCGCAGCGCGGGAGGCAGATCTGCCCGAGGCATTGCCGACGCCGGTATTCGCCGAAGCGCTGATCGACGGGGACGCCGCGGCGGCCAGCGCTGCCGAGCACCCCGCGATCATTATCGACCTGGCGCGCGGCAAGCGGCTCAGCATCTTCGCTGCGGCATCGCCGGCGCTGGTGGCGGCCGCGCTGAAGGGCTTACGATGATCCCTCCTGGCGCCCGTGTGTGGGTCGCGCTTGGCCACACGGATATGAGGAAGGGCATGCAGGGCCTGGCGCTGCTGGTGCAGCAGGGCCTCAAGCGTAATCCGCATTGCGGCGATCTGTTCGTGTTCCGCGGCCGCGCAGGATCGCTGATCAAGATCATCTGGCACGACGGGATCGGCATGTCGCTCTACGCCAAGCGGCTCGAGAAGGGCCGGTTCGTATGGCCCTCGGCCAGCGAGGGAACGGTGTCGCTGACCCCCTCGCAGCTGGCCTGCCTGCTGGAGGGGATCGACTGGCGCAACCCGCAGTATACGTGGCGGCCGCAGAGCGCAGGATAACCGGCAGATGCGGGCATTTTGCCCTTGCAGCAGAGGGCGGATGATGATTCACTCCATGTCATGGAAGCCGCCATCTCGCCCCTTCCGGACGATGTCGAAGCGCTCAAGGCGCTGGTGGCGACGATGGCCCGCAAGGCTGATGAGGCAGAGGCCAAGCTCGCCAACGCCATGGCCCACCAGAGCGCCATCGAGGCGCTGATCGCCCATCTCAAGCTGCAGATCGCCAAGCTGAAGCGCGAGCAATACGGCCCCAGCGCCGAGCGCAGCCGCCGCCTGCTCGATCAGATGGAGCTGCAGCTCGAAGAGCTCGAGGCCGATGCCGCCGAAGACGATCTGATCGCTGAGGAAGCGGCAGCGAAGACCACCACGGTAACCGCCTTCGAGCGCAAGCGCCCGGCAAGGAAGCCGTTCCCCGATCACCTGCCGCGCGAGCGTGTGGTCGTGCCTGCGCCCTGTTCCTGCCCGGCCTGCGGTGGGGATCGCCTTTCGAAGCTCGGCGAAGACGTAACCGAGACGCTCGAGGTGATCCCGCGCTCCTGGAAGGTGATCCAGACGGTTCGGGAGAAGTTCTCGTGCCGGGACTGCGAGAAGATCGCGCAGGCCCCGACCCCGTTCCACGTCGTGCCGCGCGGATGGGCAGGGCCCAGCTTCCTCGCGATGCTCCTGTTCGAGAAGTATGGGCAGCACCAACCGCTTAACCGGCAGGCCGAGCGGTTTGCCCGTGAAGGCGTGCCGCTCAGTGTCTCGACCCTGGCTGATCAGGTTGGCGCCGCTGCCCACGCGCTGATGCCGCTCTACAAGCTGATCGAGGCGCACGTTCTGGCTGCAACCCGGATCCACGGCGACGATACCACCGTGCCGGTCATGGCCAAGGGCAAGACCGACACGGCGCGATTATGGGTCTACGTGCGCGATGATCGTCCCTTTGCGGGATCTGATCCACCAGCTGCGCTGTTCCACTACTCACGCAACCGGCGCGGCGAGCACCCGCAGACCCATCTCGCGGCATGGTCCGGGATCCTGCAGGCCGATGCCTATGGCGGATACAACGAGCTCTACCGCGAAGGCCGTAACCCCGGTCCCGTGCTTGAGGCTGGCTGCTTCGCCCATGCACGGCGCAAGTTTTTCGAGCTGGCCGATGTCGTAAGCTCGGCCCGCAAGAAGAGCCGCGGCCAGCGCAGCAGCATGATCTATCCGATCGCGCTCGAAGCCGTGCAGCGTCTCGACGCCCTGTTCGACATCGAGCGCGGCATCAACGGCAAGAGCCCGGTCGAGCGGCTCGCGGTCCGTCAGGAACTCAGCGCACCGCTGATTGCGGAGCTCCACACCTGGCTCACAGAGCAGGTCGCCAAGCTGTCGCGCGGCCATGACCTCTCTAAGGCCTGCTTTTACATGCTCAAGCGCTGGGACGCGTTCACCCGCTTCCTCGACGACGGCCGGATCTGCCTCACCAACAACGCCGCCGAGCGCGCGCTGCGCTGCGTCCCGCTCGGCCGCAAGGCATGGCTGTTCTGTGGCTCCGACCGCGGCGGCCAGCGCGCGGCCGTCATCTACACGCTGATCCAGACCGCCAAGCTCAACGATGTCGATCCGCAGGCATGGCTCGCCGATGTCCTCGCCCACATCGCTGATCATCCCGCCACAAGGCTCGATCAACTGCTGCCTTGGAACTGGGCGCCGCGCTCCGAAGCAATCGCCGCCTAAGCCGGGCTACGCGCCGGCCGGCATCACGCCGCGGCCTTCACCGGACGGATACGGTCATCCTGACCGGCCTGCTATCGGATGCCGAAGCCGATGCCGGTCTGGAACTGATCCGGCAAACCGTCGACGATCCTGATCGCAACCGCTGCGCCTTCGCCAGCCAGACCGACAACCGCTATTTGCGCCGCGACTTCTGCTCGCTGCCCGCGGCCCCGGCTGTAACGCGCTTTGCCGCCAGCTTGTCCCAGCGGCTGGAAGCGGTGCTTTCGCCCTATTGCGGCCGGCCGCACCCGCTGCTGGAAGTGACCACCCTGACCAGCTATCTGGGCTCGTCGCACCAATATATCCACCGCGATCCCAGCGGCGTAATCAGCATGTTTGCGGCCGTGGAAGATGTGTCGGAGCAGCAGGGCGGCACGGTGTTTGTGCCCGGCACACAGCTGTTCGATGGTGCGGCACACAAACACGGCCCCGAAGCCACAGCGATTATGGAACTGTTCCGGACACGATGCAATTACACCATCCTGTGGCATAACCTGAAGAAGCTGTGGGGCATGCGCAAGAGCGCCGAGGCCCCGCTGGCATCCGGGGAGTTCTTAGCCCGGGTGTTTTCGACAAAGTGGGATGAACACCAGCCCAATCTGATGCGCTTTGCCTTGGGGAAGAATTCGCAGTTCAGCCTGCGGATGCTTGGCCCCGGGACGCTGTGGAAGCTTTATCGCCATCGCAAGGCGCTGGACGAGATGTTTGCATTGATCCAGACCGCACCGCGCAAGGGCACAGTGATCCTTTATCAGAGCGATCTGCTGCACGCCGGGCCCGATAACCGGTCGCCGCAACCCCGGAGGTTTTTCAGCATGAGCCTTGCGCGCGGCTTCGTTGAACCCAAGCTGTGGCATGACGGCTATTCGCCGCACCCGACATTGAAGGCGCATCCGATGACTTTCGGCGATCTACTGGATTGGCCGCCGCATTCCGCGCCATCGGGCGTGCCGGATCAGCAATCGGGCGCTTTGGTGGACTGACACTGGCCTGCGGTAAAAAGTTGTTATCCTGGCGAAAACCGCCGCCCCGCCGCAATGGCAGGGCGGCTGGAATTAACGCAGGCTCACCACATTATCGCTGGCTTCGCGCACGCGGGTGCCGTTGAACAGGCTCATCATTGGCTCGTCAGCCACGGTGACGACCTGCGCCGCGCCGTAACCATTGAAACCAGTCTTCATCGCTGCGCCGTACGCACCGATCATCCCGATCTCGATGTAGTCGCCCGCCTGGATGTCCGCCGGAAGCGCAAACGGGCCCTTCATGTAATCGGCATCGTCGCAGGTCGGCCCGTAAAAGGCGAAATCGGCGTTGTCCTCGATCAGGTCATCTTCCAGCGCACGCACCGGGAAACGCCATGCAACGTGCGCCGCATCATACAGCGCGCCGTAGGCACCATCGTTGATGTAAAGCTCTTCACTGCGGCGCTTGTTCACCTGCACGATCATCGAGCTGTATTCCGCGCTCAGCGCCCGGCCGGGCTCGCACCACAATTCGGCGTTATAGGCGATCGGCAGCGCTTCGAAATGCTTGGCGATGATCGCGAAGTAATCTTCCATCGGCGGCGGTTCGAGACCGGGGTAGGAACTGGGAAAGCCCCCGCCCACATCGATCATGTCGATCACAACCGAAGCTTCGGCGATGGCTGCACGGGTGCGATCCAGCGCCTGCACGAAGGCAAACGGGGTCATCGCCTGGCTGCCGACATGGAAGCACACGCCCAGCCAGTCACAATGCTGGCGGGCTTCCTGAAGCAAGGCAGGCGCTTCGATCAGGTCGCAGCCGAATTTCGACGCGAGGCTGAGTTCCGAATACTCACTCGATACACGCAGGCGAACGCACAAGCGCAGATCACGCGGTGCTTCGCCGGTTTCGGGGTTGCGGCAGGCGTCGACAATCTTCTCCAGCTCCTCGACCGTGTCGAGGCTGAAGGTGCGCACGCCGTGCTGGACATAGGCTTCGGTGATCGCCGCCGGGGTCTTCACCGGATGCATGAAACACAACACGGCTTGCGGCAGAATGCCGCGAACCAGCCGCACCTCGGCAATCGAAGCGACATCGTAATGGGTCACGCCCGCGTCCCACAGCACTGCGATCA